>JANLUN010000257.1:0-18756 GCA_031363505.1 Planctomycetota bacterium
AGACGTTGAGCACGATGGCCAGCGCCACGGCGGCCTCGGCCGCGGCCAGGATGATGGTGAAGATCGCGAACATCTGCCCGTCGAGCTTCATCGAGCCGAAGCGGTTGAAGGCCACGAAGTTGATGTTCGCGGCGTTCAGGATCATCTCGATCCCCATCAGCACGTAGAACACGTTGCGACGGACGACGATCGCGACGATGCCGAGCCCGAAGAGCGCCACGGACACTGCCACGTAGGCTCCTACGCCCATCATCGCGCGTTCTCCGAAGGCGCAGTCAGGTCCTCTTTGCGACGGCGCGCGATGTAGACGGCCGCGACGAGGGCAACCGTGAGCACGATCGCGGCGAGCTCGAACGCGACGACGTACTGCTGCGCGGCGAGGAAGCCGACGCCGATCTCGCGCGCTTGCGTCCGCATCGGCGGAAGCTCGGACGCCGTGGCCCACACCACCGTCGAGCGCACTTTGAACGCGACCCACGCCACGCCGGCACCGACGAGCACGAGTCCCGTGACGACGCGCGAGATCTTGCGCTCCGTCAGATCGGGCGGCGAGAGCATCACTCCGAAGAGAAGCAGCGCCAGAATGCCGCCGACGTAGATCAGGATCTGCGCGACCGCGAGGAAGTCAGCGCCGAGAAGTAAGAACAGTCCCGCCGTGCCCGAGAACACCGCGAGCAGCGAGAACGCGCTGCGCACGACCGAGCGCTCCCAGATGCACACCAAGCCGCCACCGACGACGAGCAGCGCGAACATGCCGAACGCGAGCCCTTCACCACCGGCAGCAGCAAGTCCCCACCCGAGGAGGACGAGCGCGAGCGCCGTGAGCAAGGCGTAAAAGATCCGCGCGGACCGGTCCATGTCAGCCGTGTTCCTCGGGTTCTGCTTCGGGTTCTTCTTCGAACGGCAAACCGGCGGCCTTCGCGGCTTCGCGCGCCTTCTTCCGCTCTTCCGCGCCCTTCATGCGGATGCGCGCTTCCTTGGCCATGCCCTTGAACGACAAGAGGTCGTGCTTGAACTCGCTGCGGTCGAAGCTCACGAACGCGAACTCCGTCCCCATGTGGATGCAATCCTTCGGGCACGGATAGACGCACAGCTCGCAGAACATGCACTTCTGGTAGTCGAGCGTGAACGAGATCCACTCGAGCTCCTTGCCGTGCCGCACCGCATCCATCTCGATGCAGTCGATCGGGCAAGCGCGTGCGCAGGCGAGGCAGTCGATGCACTTCTCCTGCTCGAGGTAGTGGATGCCGCGGTAGCGATCGGGGATCGGCAGCCGCTCATCGGGGTACTGCACCGTGATCGGCTTCTGCAGCAGGTACTTGCCCGTGATCTTCATCCCGACCAGCGTCGTGGTCAGGGAGTTCCAGACATTGAACAGGTAGTCCTTGGTTGCAGTCATGGCTCAGAAGATCGCTTCCCACACGCCGGCACCGAGGACGCACACGAGCGCGAGCGGCGTCAGGTACTTGTATCCCATCGTCATCACCTGATCGATGCGCACGCGCGGCAACGTCCAGCGCAGCCACATCATCAAGAAGATGCCGAACATCGCCTTAAGGAGGAGCACGAAGCCGGCCGTCGCTTGGTAGATGGGGCTATCGGCGCCGAACTGCTCACGCGCGAGGTGCGTGACCGGACTCTCGAAGCCGCCGAGGAAGAAGATCGCCGCGACGACCGACATCAGGAACATCGCGGCGTACTCTTCCATGAAGAAGAACGACCAGCGGATGCCGGAGTATTCGGTCATGAAGCCGGCCACGAGCTCGGATTCGGCTTCGGGCAGGTCGAACGGCGCGCGCTTCGTCTCGGCCAGCGCGGCGGTGAAGAACAGAAGTAGGGCCGGGAACACGAACGGGTTCTGGAAGACCAGCCAGTGCATCCCGTACCAGCCCGACTGCAGCTCGCTCGCTTCGCGCAGATTGAGCGTGCCGACGACGAGCAGCGGAACCAGGAGCGCGAGACCGAGCGGGATCTCGTACGCCACGACTTGCGCTGCTTCGCGCATCGCGCCGTACAGCGACCACTTCGACGCCGACGCCCAGCCGGCCATCACGACGCCGATCGTCGTCATCGAAGACATCGCGAGGATGAAGAACAGGCCGAGGTCGATGTCGGCGAAGTACACGCTCGGCGTGAGCGGCATCGCGGTGAGCGCGCCGAAGATGCTCGCGAGCACGATCGCCGGCGCGAGCATGAACAGCGGCCGATCCGCGCCGAGAGGGATCAGGTCTTCCTTCGACAGGAGCTTGATGCCGTCCGCGAGCGACTGCGCCCAACCGTGCCAGCCGCCGACGTACATCGGACCGTAGCGACACTGGATGTGGCCGGAGACTTTGCGTTCCATCCACACCGAGAACATCGCGAGCACCGACACGAACGTGATCAGGATCCCGACGCCGACGCCGGCCGCGGTCAGCGCGAGCACCCACGTCGGCACGCCAGCGGGCGCGAACTTCGCGAGCAAGTCGTAGAAGACGTTCGATCTCTCGACCGCGCTCATCGGGACGTTCATCGGGAGAGTCACCGGTCGGTCTCACCGATCACGACATCGGTCGAACCCACGATGGCGACCGCATCGGCGAGGAGCGTCCCGGGCAGGAGCTCTTCGAGCACGGCGACGTTGACGAACGACGGTCCGCGCACGCGGCAGCGCACGGCGATCTTGCCGCCGTCCGACACCACGTAGTGGCCGAGCTCGCCGCGCGGGTTCTCGATGCCCACGTAGGCTTCCCCGATCGGGATGCGCAGCACCTTCGGAATGTCGCCGAGCACGGGGCCGGGCTTGATGTTGTCGAGACACCAGCGCACTTGCTTGATGCTCTCCATCATCTCGACGACGCGGACATATAGGCGGTCCCAGCAGTCGCCGAGCGTGCCCATCTCACCGCGCGCGACGATGACGTCGAAGACCTTCTGCTTCGTCATCTCGCCGTACAGCATGTACGGCATGTCGCGCCGCAGATCGAAGTCGACGCCCGAGCCGCGCAGCATCGGTCCCGTGAGGCCGAAGTCGAGCGCCATCGCCTTCGAGATCACCCCGACGTTCGCCGTGCGCTGCACGAAGATCTGGTTCACGACGAGCAGGTCGTAGTACTCCTGCCACTTCTCCTCGAAGACGTCGCAGAAGCGCTCGACCTCTTGCAGCCAACCCGGCGGCGAGTCGTTGAACACGCCGCCGATGCGGATGTAGCTGTACGTGAGGCGCGCGCCGCAGATCTTCTCGAACAGCGCCATCATCCATTCGCGCTCGCGGAACGCGTAGAAGAACGGCGTGAACGCGCCGATGTCGAGACCGTACGTCCCCATCGCGACGAGGTGCGATCCGATGCGATTGAGCTCGACGCAGATCGTGCGCAACATCTGCGCGCGGCGCGGGATCTCGAGACCCGGCATCAGCGCCTCGACCGCCATCGAGTAGCCGAGGTTGTTGTTCATCGCCGACAGGTAGTCGTACCGGTCGGTGTACGGCAGGTACTGCAGCCACTCGACGTTCTCGCCGATCTTCTCGGCGCAACGATGAAGGTAGCCGAGGTGCGGCTGCGCGCCCGTCACGAGCTCGCCGTCGGTGCGGATCAGGATCCGCATCACGCCGTGCGTCGCAGGGTGCTGAGGTCCCATGTTGACCTCGAGGTCCTGCGTGTGGACGTCGAGCATGAACTCGCGCTCGCCACTCGCGAGCGTGCGCGGCGCTTCGTCCAGGTGGATCGATCCTCGTGATTCGCTGCTCATGGCGGAGAGATCACTCGCACGAGATCCCGTGGTACTCCTTCGGGAACTCGTAGTCCTTGCGCATCGGGAAGCCGACCCAGTCGTCGGGCAAGAGGATGTTGCGCGGATCGGGATGTCCCTCGAACTTGATGCCGTACATCTCGGCGCACTCGCGCTCGTGCCACTGCGCGGTGCGGTGCACCGCCGTGCACGACGGAACGCGCGCGTTCGACTTCGGGATCAGCGCCTTGATCGACAGACGGTGGCGACGCTCGATCGACAGGAGCTGCAGCACGAGCCAGAGATTGGGATCGTCCGCTTTCGGATCGACGGCCGTGAGGTCCATCAAGATCTCGAACGCGAGGCGCGGATCGTCGCGACAGATCGCGATGAACTCGACGATCTTGTTCGGATCGACGAGGACGTACGGATCACCCGCGCGACCGGGATCCTTGGGATGGCCGGGCTTCTCACCCGGCACCATCGCGCGCGGTTCGTCGACGCCGAGAAGTCCCGGTGCACCGATCGCGCGCAGATGGTCGTGGATGCCCTGGAAGTCCATGAACGGCGATCAGGCGAGGCGTGCGGGTCGGCGAATCACCGACGAGTTGCGGACCTTCTCCTGCAGCTTCATCAGACCTTCGAGCAGGGCCTCGGGCCGCGGCGGACAACCAGCGATGTACACGTCGACCGGCACGATGCGGTCGACGCCTTTCATCACCGTGTATCCGAACTTGTGGTACGGACCGCCGCCGGTCGCGCACGCGCCCATCGCGATCACGTACTTCGGTGAGGGCATCTGGTCGTAGAGCCGCTTGACGCGCTCGCCCATTTTGAAGTTCACGGTGCCGGCGACGATCATCAAGTCCGCTTGCCGCGGAGATGCGCGAAACGCGCCCGCGCCGAAGCGGTCGATGTCGTGGTGCGCCGCACCGACGGCCATCATCTCGATCGCGCAGCACGCGAGGCCGAACGTCATCGGCCAGATGCTCGAGAGACGCGCCCAATTGATCAGCCAATCGACCTTGGTCGTCAGCAGGTTCTCCTCGAATTGATGCTCGATCAGTCCCATGCCAGGCTCACGCCGCTTCGTCGGCTTTCTTCTCGGGGGTGTCTGTGTGTGCGGCGGTGTCGAGGCTGGCAGTGAGCTCGGCGACGGACGGGATCGCGAGAGCCGCCTTCGGATGCTTCGGCTCGTACTTCGTGCGCTGGTAAGAGAGCACCCAGTCGAGATCGCCCTTGGCCCACACGTATGCGAGGCCGAGGAACAGGATCAGGATGAACGTCACGCCTTCGACGAGCGCGAAGAGACCGATGCCTTGTCCGGCCGCCGCGCCGGTGTTCGCGTAGGCCTCCTGCGTCACGAGCGCCCACGGGAACAGGAACGCGATCTCGACCGCGAAGATCACGTAGACGAGCGCGACCGTGTAGTAGCGGATGTCGAACTGGATCCAGGCGCTGCCGATCACCTCTTCGCCGCACTCGTACACCTCGAGTCCGTCCGGGTTCGTCCGCTTCGGGCGGATGAGCGCGCCGAGAACCATGTTCGCGAAGACGAACACGAGCCCCACGGACGCGAAGACCAGGACGTTGAGGTAGTCGAAGTACATGGCGACGGTCGCTTGTCCCCGTCTACCGGCTCGCCAGTGCGGTCCACCCTGGTTCCGGTCGCCGCGGTGGCCGCCTTGGGGGGCTGGGAGTCGGAGCGGCGATTCCGATGGACGCGCGGGGGAGGCGGGGGCGGCGGGAACACGGCCCTTGCTCCAAGGCCGCGCTCCTAAACTTGAGACGGGAAGGAGTCTAGGTCCGTTCGAGGAAGGGTGTCAAGCAACCGACGCACGCTCGAGGCGACACCGAATGCGACGCCGCCAGTCATGGCATTCGGACATGAGCTCGCACGCGCACTCTCACTCGACGTTCCACGCCGGCAGCGATGACATTCGGCTCGCGGCGGATCGACCGTCGACGGTGCGCGTCGTGTCACCGGGACTCGTCGCCGCGGTGGTCACGTGGACGCTGCTCTACTTGCTCGAGCACTGCGCACCGGCCGCACCAGGCGAGCCGCTCGTGCTCCGCTGGGCGCGAACCGCGAGCGAGCACCCGTTGCGGATGAGCTTGGCGGCCGCGATCACGGCGTGCGGGCTCTTCGGTAGTGATCGCGCATGCCGGGCCGGTCACGCGGACGGGGGCTAGAAAGAACCCGTGATCTCCATTATACTTAGGTTGTCTCGACCCCCAGCGCGCGCCGCGCTGATACCCGGGGCCGCCCGCCGCTTCGGACGCACACGGGTCGAGCAAAATCGTCCATGACTCTTGCCACTGACCTCCCGATCATCATTGGCCCTGTGAAGAGCGAGCGTCTGGGCCTGGTCCTCGGCGTCGACCTGGGCTTCCAAGACGCCGCGTTGGCGGTCAGCCGCGAAGTCCGCATGCCGCGCGCCTCCGTCGTCGTGACGACTGCCGCGAGGAACCTCATCCGGCTGTCCAAGGCAGCCGAGAAGTTCGAATCGCTGGTGATCTTCGGATCGGAACGTGACCCCACGTTGCACCCCGATTTCCGTGACATCACGACGAACTTGAGAGACCTGCGGAACAAGTGGTACCCGAAGGCCAAGCTGTGCCTCGTGTGCGACGACCCGCATCTCGAGAGTCCGGCGGTCCGCGTGTCGCTCGGCATCTTCGATCGCGTGATCGCGCGCCTCGAATGGGGCACCACCAAGTGCTTCACGACGGCGACCGGCCGCAAGGGCACCGACCTGGCGGAGATACAAGCGGCGCTGACGAACCTGCCGCAGCTCGTCATCCAAGCTCGATTCCAGCGCGGCGACGCCGAGAACAGCGGCGACGCCGAGGTCAAGGCCTGGATCAAGCGCCTGACGGAGATGCATCCGCGCGAGGTGCACCTCATCAACTCGGACCCGCGGGTCCCCGGTGGCGGTGCCAAGCAAAAGAGCAAGCTGGTCACGAAGGCCAAGCTCTCCGAGATCGCCGCCGAAGTGACCAAGAAGACGGGCGTTCCGGTCCAAGTCTTCGCGCCCGAATCCGCGCTGGGCTAGTCTCGGGCAGACCGCGTCGCTCGCCGCTCGGCTGCCGAAGCCGACGTTCGAAGAGCGCGTGCTCGGACACGATGGACCTCGTCCAGCTCGAACAGGTCAGCCACCGCTTCGGCTCCGTCCTCGCTCTGCGCGAGCTCAGCTTGGGAATCCGGCGAGGCGAGGTCTTCGGTCTGCTCGGTCCCAACGGCGCCGGCAAGACGACCGCGCTGCGGATCCTGTGTGGGTTGCTCGCGCCGGATGCCGGACGTGTTTCGATCGGCGGCATCGACATCCAAGCGGATCCGCTGCTCGCGCGTCGACAATTCTCGTTCGTGCCCGACGGCGCGCCGCTCTACGGCAACCTGAGCCCGCGCCAGCATCTGCAGCTCGTCGGACGATTGCGTGGGTTGCCCGACGAGCAAGTCGCACGCGAAACCGAACGCCTCATCGATGCGTTCGAGCTCTCCGATCGGATCGACGATCCCGTCGGGGAGTTCTCACGCGGGATGCGCCAGAAGACGGCGCTGGCGTGCGCGATCCTGCCGAAGCCTCCGTTGCTCATCCTCGACGAGCCGCTGACCGGGCTCGACGCTCCGACGACGGCCGTGATCAAGGAGCTCCTGCGCGCGTGGGCGGACCGCGGCGGGTCGGTTCTCTACACATCGCACCTGCTCGACGTCGCCGAACGCGTGTGCGATCGGATGGCGATCATGGCGCACGGGGAGCTCGCGGGACTCGGCACGCTCGACGAGCTGCGCGTTCTCGCCGGTCGAGATGGAACGCTCGAGCAAGTGTTCGGCGCGCTGACGCACAGCCACGATCCGCGCCAGCAAGCGGAGCGCTTGCTCGGCTGAAGGCGCGCGTCGCCTCCGCGCGTGCCTGCGTCCGACTACGCGGGCGTTCCGGCGCGCTTCTGAATCGGCGTCGGACGGAAATCGTCGTCGACCGCGACCATCGTGACGTCCGCGTCCGTCACGTGGACGAATTGGCCACCACCGAAACGCCGCTGCGCCCACACCGACACGTGGACCGTGATCGACGTGGTTCCGATGCGAAGCGTGTCCGTGAAGAACGACACCAAGTCGCCGACGAACACCGGTTGCTTGAACACGACCTTGTCCATCGAGATCGTCACGATGCGACTGGGGTGCGCCTTGTGCGCCTCGATCGCGGCCGCGAGGTCGACCTGCGAGAGGATCACTCCGCCGAAGATCGTGCCGAGCGCGTTCGTGTCGCGCGGCATCATCACCTGCCGGATCGACGGCATCTTGTCCTTCGGGAAAGTCACGATATTCGACTCGTCGGTCACGCGATCACTCCAGCACCCGTCGGGCGTAGTCAGCTACACGTCGTTGCAGTTCGGCCGTGTGGCCTTCGAAGAAATGGCTCGATCCGGCGACTTCCTGGAGCTCGAGGCGTTCATCGAGGTCTGGGAAAAGCCGCCGCAGATCGGCCAGCGTTCCATACTCGTCATTGCTCGCCATCACCACCAGACCAGGCTGCGCGACTTCGCGAATGAACGAGCAGTCGAACGCCGCTACGGGGAATGCGACGAGCACGACGCGCTCGATCCTGCGATCGACCGAAGCGCGGTACGCCGCGGTGCGCGAGCCGAACGAGAAGCCGCCGGCCCACAGCGGCAATCCGGGAGACTCCCGCGCCAGCCAATCGAGCGCGGCGCCGAGATCGTCCGCTTCGCCGCCGTGACCGTCGTGCGCGCCTTCGCTCTTTCCGACGCCGCGAAAGTTGAAACGCAAGACCTGCAAGCCCGCGAGCTGTAACCCGCGCGCCGTCCGGAAGACGGCGGTCGAATTCATCGTGCCGCCGAACAGCGGGTGCGGATGACACACGACGGCGGCCGCGCGCGCAGCGACGCCCTTCGGCGGCGACCACATAGTGGCTTGAAGCTGACCCGCCGGGCCCGGTATCAGAAGATCCATGAGCGCGCTTACTGTAGTCTCCGCGCATCGTGTGGAATCGCGTTCTCGCCGTCTTCCGCGCCGGTTTCGAAGGACAGTGGGGTCGCGGCGCATGGCCCGTCGCGCCGCTGATCATGCACGGCTCGATCGCCGCGGTGTTGTGCGGCCTCGCGCGCAGCGAGCTGCAACCCTTCGGCTACGCGCTGTTCGCACTGTCGCTGTCGGCGGCGCTGATCGCGATTCCGCTCCTCGGCGAGTTCGGCGTCTTGCTCCGGTCGGATCCAGCGTCTGATTGGATCGAGGCGCAACCGATCCGGCGCATCGAACTCCGATTGGCACGAACGCTCGTCGCGATGCTGCTGCTCGCTGCGCTCGTCCTCTCCGCGCTTCTGCCCGCGGCACTCCTCGCGCCGGCGGCGATGGAGTGGCACACGCGACTCGGGATGATCGCCGTCGGCGGTCTGCAGGCGATCGCTCTACTGGCGGCGATCTTGTGCATGCAGTCGGTGCTCGGGGAGCGCGCTGAAGGACTGCTCGTGCTCTGTCAGACCGTGCTCGTGGCGGGCGTCGTGATCGGCATCATCGCTGGACTCCGCTATGTTCCGAGGCTCGCGCACTTGTCGAGTCCGAGCGATGCGAGTCCCCTGCTCGCATTCCATCCGCCCGCTTGGTTCGCGGCGCTCTTGTTCGAGCGAGCGCGTGCAGCCGGCGCGATCTGGTCGTGGGCCGGTTGGGTCGCGGGCGTCGCGTCGCTCTTGGCTCTCGCGTTTGCACCCGTGCCGCGCGTGCAGCGCTCGCCGCGCGCCGGTTTCGGCCTCGCCCTCGTGTTGGGACCGCTGCGCGCTGCGGCGTCGCGCTGGTGGGTGCGCACGAACGAGCGCGCCAGCTTCCATCTCGTCTTCGACGCGCTGCCGCTCGAACGCGACTTCGTGCTGCGCACATATCCGATGCTCGGCATCCCGCTCGCGCTGATCATCGCGGGAGCGCGCGGAGCGGATCGATCGGAGCGCGATGCGTTGCTCGCGGTGCTGCTCTTCATCCCCGCGACGTATCTCCCGATTCTCTTGGTGCACGTTCCCGCGACGGCAAGTCCCGCCGCGCGTTGGATCCTGGACACCGCGCCGATCCCGCGCGCAGCGATCGACAACGGAGCCGTCAAAGCCGTCGCGCTGAGATTCCTGCTGCCGCTCTACGTGCTGCTCTCGGCGGTCGCGATCGCGCAGGGCGGAATCGACATCGTGCTGCGTCTCGCACTGCCCGCCGCCATCTTGGCGCACATCATCCTCCGCCAGCTGTATCCGATGTGCGCCGGCGATCTGCCTCTCTCCGTCGCACCGACCGACATCGCCGCGAAGCTCGATTGGACCGGGACACTCTTGATGCTCGGCATCGGTCTTACGGTACTCGCGCTTGTTGCGCTGAGGTTCGTCGACTCGGTGGTCATCGGCTTGGCATGCGCGGCGCTGCTGCTCGGCATCGAATGGATGCTCGACCGCGCGCAACGCGTCGACGGCGGCGCGGCCTCGTAGTTCGATTCAGGAATCGAACGTCGGCTCGGCTCGTTGCCCCAGTGTCGGTTCGGCTCGTTCGTCGAGATAGCGCTGCATGTCAGCCGGCAATGGACTGTCGACGACGACGCGGTCGCCCGTCATCGGCGTGTTGAACACGACGCGATGATGGTGGAGCGCTTGCCGATCGAGGCCGAGCCGCTTCCGATCCGCCGCGTCGAGCGTCCCGTCGAGTCCCTTCTGAAAGAACTCCTCGTCGACGCCGTACAGCTTGTCGCCGATGACCGGATGACCGATCGCGGCGAGATGTACACGGATCTGGTGTTGTCGTCCCGTGATCGGACGGCACGCGAGCAGCGCACAGTCGCCGCGACGCAGAGCGACGTCCCAGTCCGTCCGTGAAGGTTGTCCATCCGACAGCGTCGTCATCTTGAGCTCGACTCTGCTCGCGCGACACGGTCCGATCGGTAGATCGATCGTTCCTCCGTCGCGCTCGGGCACGCCGTGCACGATCGCGAAGTACTCCTTCTTCACCTGTCGCTTCTCGAACTGCTTCATCAAGTTCGCGTGCGCCTCTGGATACTTGCCGATGAGCACGATCCCGCTCGTCTCGCGGTCCAATCGATGGCACAGCCGCGGGGCTCCGCCGCGCTCGAGCTCGAATCCTGCGCCGTACTTCGCGTGCACGCGCTGGATCAACGTGTCCGACAAGTAACGGCCGCTCGGGTGCACGGCGACGTTCGCTGGTTTGTCGACTGCGAGCACGGCCTCGTCCTCGAAGAGCACGACGACCTCGTCCGAACTTGCCCCGAGCATCGGAACGCGCAGCTCTTCCGGGATGATCACGACGACGCGCGATCCGTGACGCAATCGCCGTCCGGGTCGGCGCTCGACGTGCGTTTCGCCGCGACCTTTCGGCCGATCGGGCGTGCTGGGGTCGACGAGCACGAACCCGTTCCAGATCAGGTCCTGCACGGACGTGCGCGAGCGCCAACTCAGGTAGCGGACGAGGAACGTGTCTAGACGGATGTCGACGTCCTCGATGCGCATCTGCAGATCGCTCGCGTCGACCCGCAGCTCGACCTCGTGCGGCGCTTGCGAGAGATCGCGATCTTTCGGGTAGAGGCCCATGACAAGTCCGGCCGTCTCGTCCCGCTCAGACTCGACCCTGGAGCACGACCGTGCGCTGCTAATTGTCGCGCGCAGGTTTCAGACTTCGCCGCGCGAGGTTGCGCGAGAGGCGCGCGGAGTTGCGCGGGAGGCGCGCGGGGTCGCGCGGATCAGACCCGCGGCGCGCGCTTGACGCGACGGCGCCGGCGCGGATCGTTCTTGCGGGTCGCCTTTTGGATCGTGCGCAGGCGCTCGCGTCGTTCCCGTCGGCGTTCGTCCGAACGTTTCTCGTGCCAGGCGTTGGCCTTGGCCAGGCGGAAGATCCCGCTGTAGTTGCACTGGCGCTTGAAGCGACGCAGCGCGGCTTCGAGAGACTCGTTGGCACGAACTTGAACTTTGATCACACGTGAATTCCTTGGGATGACGCCGAGAGAGCCGCACGACCCGAGTTCCTAGGCTGCGGGCGAGAAGCGGGCCGAAAAGATTAGCGCGGTCATCGACGGCGACCAAGGCCCTTCTGGAATTCGCCGGACGGGGCTGCGATCCTGCGGACGTGGGCGGGGGCAGCACGCGCGAGCCGGGGCGGGACGAAACTCAGCCTGCGGACGGCGAGACCGAGGTGCTGCAGGGCACGATCGAGCGCGTCACGTACGCCGATCCGGGCTCGCTCTACACCGTTCTAAAGATACAGCCCGACAAAGGTTATGCCCCGCGCGGGGAGCGCGCGTCCGTTCTGCCGGCCCGCATCAGCGCCGTCGGTCGCGCCGACGCACCGAGCGAGGGGCTGCGTGTCCGCCTCTCGGGTCGCTGGCAAGAGCACCGCACGCACGGCCCGCAGTTCGAGTTCGACGCTATTGAGGTGCTCCCTCCTTCAGGTCGGGCCGGCCTCGTGAAGTACCTCGCGTCGGACCGATTCGCCGGCATCGGCGAGAAGCTCGCGGAGCGCATCGTCGACGCGCTCGGTGACAACGCGCTCGACGTGATGCTCGAGCATCCCGAGCGCTTGTCGGAAGTTCGCGGACTCAAGCCGGCGGTGCGCGACACGCTCGTCGCCACGGTGCTCGCGGAGTCGGGAACTCACCGCGCGAATGTGTTCTTGCGCGGACTGGGACTCGGTCCGTGGCAGGCGTCGCGCGTCTTGCGCAAGCTCGGCCCCGAGTGCGAACGATTGCTCCGCGCGAACCCGTACCTGCTCGCGAGCGGCATTGCGGGGATCGGCTTCGGCACGGCGGATCGCATCGCGATGGGGCTGGGCGTTGCGATCGATGATCCGATCCGCGCGCGTGCGGGCATCCTGCACGCGCTCAAGCTCGCCGCGGACGACGGTCATTCGCTGCTCGCGCGCTCGAAGCTCATCGACGCAGCGCAGAACCTTCTCTCGACGGAGATGCCCCACGCGACGCTCGAAGCGGCGATCGCGCAGCTCGCGGAGGTGCGCGAGGTCGTGGTCGTCGAGCTCGGCGAGACGGGCGCTCCGCAGGCCGATGCGCGCGTCTACTTGCCTCACCTTGCGCAATGCGAGGAGGGACTCGCGCGGAACCTGACCGCGCTCCTTCGCAGCGGCCCCGTGCAACCGCTCGCCACCGCGAAGCAGCTCGCGGATGCGGAGAAGCACTCGGCGCTCGAGCTCGATCCGCGTCAGCGCGAAGCCGTGCTCGGCTTGCTCGCGACGCCGGTCGGGCTGCTCACCGGCGGGCCGGGCGTCGGCAAGACCACGATCGTCGAGCTCGTCGTGCGTCTCGCCGAGGCCGCGCAGTCCAAGGTGTTGCTCGCGTCGCCGACTGGACGCGCCGCGAAGCGACTCGCGGAGGCGACGGGGCGCCCCGCGCAGACCATCCACCGCTTGCTCGGCTTCGACCCCGCGACGGACGGATTCGCGCACGACGCGCGCAACCCGCTCGAGGCCGATCTCGTCGTCGTCGACGAGATCTCGATGCTCGACGTCGTGCTCGCGCACCATTTGTTGAAGGCGATCCAGCCGCCGACGCGCGTCGTGTTCGTCGGCGACCCGAATCAGTTGCCGTCGGTCGGTCCCGGCAACGTGCTGCACGACATGATCGACTCGCAAGCGATCCCCGTGTGTCGATTGACGCACATCTATCGGCAAGCGCGCGGCAGCCTGATCGTCGCAAACGCGCACCGCATCCTTCACGGAGAGATGCCGGCGCTGCCCGAGCGCGGCGATCTGCAGTCAGACTTCTACTTCTTCCAAGCCGACGAACCGCCGAAGTGCGCCGAGCGCCTGGTCGAAGTCGTCACGTCGCGCATCCCTGCCAATTTCGGTCTGCGCTGGGCCGACGACGTGCAAGTGATCGCGCCGATGTACCGCGGAGAGTGCGGAGTCGACGCGCTCAACGAGAAGTTGCGCGCCGAGCTCGCGCGCGACGGAACCGACAGACGCGAGGTCCGCCAAGGCGAGCGCACGTGGCGCGTCGGAGATCGCGTGATCCACACGCGGAACGACTACGAGAAAGAAGTGTTCAACGGCGACATGGGTCGCATCGAGCGCGTGTTCGACGATGCCAGCGTGCTGGTGAAGTTCCCGGAGCGCGAAGTCGTGTACGCGAGCTCGGAGTTGTATGACCTCCAGCCGGCACTCGCGATCACGGTGCACCGCTCGCAAGGCGGCGAGTTCCCGGCAGTCGTGATCCCGCTGGTCACGCAGCACTACATGATGCTGCAGCGCAATCTGCTCTACACCGCGGTGACGCGCGCACGGAAGCTGGTCGTCTTGGTGGGTTCGCAACGCGCGCTGCGCATGGCGATCGAGAACGCCGAGCAAGGGCATCGCGAGAGCGCGCTGGCGGAACGGCTGCGCACGGCGCTGGCGAAGCGCTGACCTTCCGAGCTATGCCGGCGCGTCAGGACGCTTCTCGCGCTTCTCGAAGTAACGCGTGTTCGCGAGCGACGGCGGCATGCACGTCATCTCGCTCGTCGCCTTCGAATCGTCGTGCGCATAGCGATAACTCGCGCCGTAGCCGGCTTCCTTCATCAACTTCGTCGGTGCGTTGCGCAGGTGCAGCGGCACAGGATCCGCCGCTGTCGTCTCGACGTCGGCTTCGGCGCGACCGAGCGCGACGTAGAGCGCGTTGCTCTTCGGCGCGCGGGCGAGGTACACGGCGGCTTCCGCCAAGAAGATCTTGCCCTCGGGATAGCCGACGCGTGAGAACGCATCGGCCGCGTCGAGCGCGACCCGCAGCGCCATCGGATGCGCGAGCCCGATGTCCTCGGCCGCCATCCGGATCAGACGCCGCGCGAGGTACTCGCCGTCTTCGCCGGCCTGCATCATGCGCGTGAGCCAATAGAGCGCGGCGTTCTCGTCGCTGTTGCGGACGCTCTTGTGGAGTGCCGAGATCAGGTTGAAGTGCTCCTCACCCGACTTGTCGTAGTGCAGCACCTTTCGCTGCAGCGCCTCGCGCACAATCGTCTCGTCGATCGTTCCGCCGGTCGGCAACAGGTGCGCCGCGGTCTCGAGCAGCGTCAGCGCGCGCCGCGCATCGCCATCGGACGCGTGAGCGATTCGCTCGAGCACCGCATCGCTCGCTTGGACACGCCGGGCGAGCCCGCGTTCCGTATCGTGGGTCGCGCCGGCGAGCCCGCGTTCCGTATCGTGGGTCGCGCGGGCAAGCCCGCGTTCCGTATCGTGGGTCGCGCGGGCAAGCCCGCGTTCCGTATCGTGGGTCGCGCGGGCAAGCCCGCGCTCCGGGTCCTCGATCGCTTGCCGCAGGATCCGCACGACTTCGCTCGGCCGAAGGACTTGCAAGATCACCGTGCTCATCCGCGAAAGCAGCGCGCTGTTGATCTCGAACGACGGATTCTCGGTCGTAGCGCCGATGAGCACGATGTCGCCGCGTTCGACGTGCGGCAGGAATGCGTCCTGTTGCGCTTTGTTGAAGCGATGGATCTCGTCGACAAAGATCAGTGTCTTGCGCTGCGTTCGCCGCCGATCGCCCTCCGCGGCCATCATCACGGCGCGGATCTCCTTGATCCCCGAGAAGACCGCCGAGTACGGCACGAAGTGCATCCGACTCTTCGACGCGATCAGTCGCGCGAGCGTCGTCTTGCCGCTCCCGGGCGGCCCCCACAGGATCAAGCTCTGCGCGAGCGAACCTTGCAGCGCGCGCTCGAGCACGCGTCCCTCGCCGACGAGGTGTTCCTGTCCGACGAACTCTTCGAGCGTGCGCGGCCGCATGCGCTCGGCGAGTGGCGCGTCACGCGCGACCGCATCGCTCGAGGCGGATTCGCTCACGTGCTCGGAAGCGTCGAACAAACCCTCAGCCATCGCTCGCGCCTCGAGTCCGTCCGCTTGCGAAGAGCAGGATCGCCGCCGCGACCGCGACGTTCAGGGATTCGACGGTCGGCGCCATCGGAATCGTGACCGACTCGAAGTCGCGCCGAGCGATCGGCAGTGCGCCGGTTTCACCGCTGACCCAGATCGCGAGCGGTCCTCTCCAGTCGAAGCGATGCGCGTCGGCGCCGTCGCGCGTCGCGGCGTACACCTGCCGCACCCCGCGCGACGAGAAGGTCTGCGCGATCTCATCCGCGTCGAGCCCGTGCGCAACGGGCAACCGCAGGAGGCTGCCCATCGAGCCGCGCACCGCGCGCTCGTTCCACGGACTCGCGCCACCGCGTGCGACGACGAGCGCTCGCGCACCGAACGCTTCGGCCGATCGCGCGAGCGCGCCCAAGTTGCCGGGATCGGCGACACCCGCCGCGACGAGAATGCGCGTCGTTGCATCGGTCGGCAGACGATCGAGCGCAGCGGACGCCGGCGCCACGCACAGCGCCAAGCTTCCCGGCGAGGTCTTCAGCCCGCTGATGCGCTCCATCAGTTCGCTGTCGACGAGATGCACGGTTTGACGCCTGCGCATGAGCTCGACCGCGAACTCCGCGCGATCGTCGCCGACGAGCACGATCTCGAGGTTCACGCCCGCGTCGAGCGCATCGATGACGAGCCTGTCGCCTTCGAGGATCACGGTCTCTGGCTCGAGCCCCGCGCGCACCGCACCGATCCGTTTGATGATCGGGTTCTGCTTCGAACGAATGGGTGTGTCGGCGGTCATCCGTCCGTGTTATAGCATCCGCGCGCGCATCCTCGTGTGCACCGACGACATGGCTCCCCTCAAGATTGGCCGCGTGATTCGCACCGACGCGAAAGTCTGTCACGTGGACTGCGAAGGCCGCGTGCTGATGGTCGCGCCGCGCGGCATCTTGTTCGACGGCGTGCAGAAGAATCCCGTCGCAGTGGGCGACGAAGTCGAGATCGACGAAGCGACGACGCCGGCGAGCCTCGAGCGCGTTCTGCCGCGGCGCAATTGGCTCTCGCGCACGGCTTCGTCGCACGATCCGCGCGAGCAAGTCCTCGTGTCGAACGTCGATCAAATGCTCGTCGTCGCTTCGATGGCGAAGCCGGGCTTTTCGAGCACGCGCACCGACCGCATCCTCGCCGCCTGCACGTGGCAACAGATTCCTGCGTCGCTTGTGCTGAACAAGATCGACCTCGCCGAGGAGGACGAGATCGCGGCGCTCGAAGAGACGTACGAGCGGATCCCGATCCCCGTCCTGAAGACGTCCGCGCTCGAGGGACGCGGAATCGAAGAGTTGCGCGCGGTGCTCAAGGACAAGGTCTCGATCGTCTACGGCGCGTCGGGCGCGGGGAAGTCGAGCTTGCTCAACTGCATCGAGCCGGGCTTGAAGCTCAAGACCGGCAAGATCAGCAAGTACTGGGACACGGGCAAGCACACGACGTCGTTCTCGCAGATGTTCCCCTTGCAGATGGGCGGCTATGTCGTGGACACGCCTGGGATCCGCACGTTCCGTGTGCACGACGTGCCGACCGAGAACTTGCGCGATCTCTTCCCCGAGTTCGCGCAGTTCCAGCCACGCTGCCACTTCCCAAGCTGCACGCACGATCACGAGCCCGATTGCGCCGTGTTCGATGCGGTCGATCGCGGCGACCTCGCGGCGAGTCGGTACGCGAGCTACGTGGAGATGCTCGACGAGCGGGGAGAATCCGGCGGTCAGGATGAAGACGACGATCCGAGCCCGTGACCCCTTCTGCCAGGATCGTGCGCTGCGTGAAACCCGATCCGGCGGCGCGGCGGATCCGGCGGGGCGTCGAGTAACGGCGCGAGTTTGAGGTAGAGATCCCGCAACGCATCATCATGTTGCAAGAGGGATTGATCGATCTCTGCCAATCGATTCAAGATGAGTTCTCCTGCAGCGGTACGTTCTCTCAATCGGACGAAAGCCCGCACGACGAAGATGCTCATCTGCGCGGCGCGTTCGCTCCGAAGCACGTTCGCAGCCATGAGCGCGCCGTGCTCGGTGAAAACCCACAGCAGGTGACGGCGGCCTCCGTGGCGGACCCCTGGGGACGACGCACGGTCCGGTGCGCAACTTGAGGTCACAAACTGTGACCTCAAGACATCCACTTCGAGACTCGTGAGCTGGAATGCGAAATCGGCAGGGAACCTCGCTCGATTGCGTTTGACGGCCTGATTGAGGTGCTTCGTTGGCACTCCATAGAGCTCGGCCAGGTCCGCGTCGCAGATGATCCGGCGGCCACGGAACTCGAGCAGCGTTACCGACGGTTCAAGCTGCTTCACAAGAGCTCAGGTGTTACGGCGCGGCAGAGCCAAACCTGGCGACTCGGAGACCTGTCGCAGCTCGATTGGTTACACGGGTGCTTGAACGGCCGGATCTTCCAGCGTCCGAACGCCGCAGCGCTCAACCATCGAGCACGAGCAACTACCCCTCGATGCTCAGACGCGGGCCCCCAGGACCACCGTTAGCTTGTAGATCCAGCCGAGCGCGAGCAGCACCGCCAGCACGATCCCGATCTTGGCGGTTGCTCGAGACTGCAGCGCGCGATAGAGGTCCTGTCCGCTGAAGTGCAGCGCGAGCGCCCACACCGGTAGCGCGACGATCGTCAGCGCGACGACGAGCCCAAACGGCTGCGTGCGCAGCGCATCGAACACATGTCCGCGCGCCGCGAACGCGACCGACGTAGTCACGCCGCAGCCTGGACACGGCACACCAGTCCAGTCCATCAACTTGCAGGACGGCAGACCGAGTTGCTCGTGCGTGCCGAAGCCGCGCGCGTCGGGTTGCACGACGAACCCGAGCACGATGAACAGGACGAGCGCAACGAACGCGCCGACCAGCACGATCCAGTGCTCCTTCGAACGCGCACGTGCGGCCGGCGGACCGGACGCCTCGACCTGGATCGGATTTTCGCCCGCGCTCATCGCGGGTCATTGTGTGCCGGCCGAAGTTGCGGCGCAAAGATGGCGCGGCGAGTTCGCACAGCAACTGCGCTCACACTCCGCCGGATCCCTACGCCGTCCGGCTCAGTTGAAGTGCCGGCCGGCGTCTGCGCCCACGCGACGCGCTCGTCCACAGCGCCGAGACGCGCGGTGGTGACACCGCTGATCGCCGCCGCTTCGTAGACGGCCGAGAACTGTTCGAGCGCGA
>JANLUN010000271.1:0-1128 GCA_031363505.1 Planctomycetota bacterium
CGCGGCCGGGACGCAGCGCCAAAACATCCTGATCATCAACAAGCTCATCGAGATCGGTGAGTGGAACTTCGCCGACGAGAGCGTCGCACGCCTGGGCGCGAACCTGTCCAACGCGAAAGGCGTATGCACCGGCGACGTGACCGGCGACGGTTGGGTCGATGCGCTCTTCGCGAACGCGTTCTTCACGGATCCGCCGTTCCTGTACATCAATCAGGGCGTGTCGAATCCGGGCTTCTTCAATCAAGAGGGCGCAGCGCGCGGTTTGCCGACGAGCTATTCGTCGGGCAACGCGCAGTTCGGCGACCTGGACGACGACGGCGACCTCGACCTGATCATCAACGATGCCTACCTCGGTGCCGGATCTAACAAGCCGCACCTCTTCTTCAACGACGGAACCGGCAACTTCACCGAGAACGCCGCCGCGCTGGGCGCGCCGAACAAGGCCGAGCAGATGGACGTCCAGCTCGTCGACATCGACAACGACTTCGACCTCGACTTCTTCGGCGACACGCGCGCGATCAACGGGGGCGGGAACCACTACCTGATGCTCAACAACGGTTCGGGCACCTTCTCCGACTCGTCGTCGATGATCTCCGCGGGCAACGGTTCGACGTACGAGTCCGAAGTCGGCGACCTCGACAACGACAACGACCTCGACCTGTTCTTCGTCTCGCTCAACAACTTCCAAGAAGGCGCGGTGCGGAACAACATCGTTCCGAGCCTGTCGCTCGGCTTCACCACGCTGAGCGCGTTCGGCGGGATCGTCGACGACAACGAGATCGCGCTCTTCGACTACGACAACGACAGCGACTACGACATCCTCGTCGGTTCCCTCGGAACGCACGAGTACGTCTACCGCAACGACGGCAGCTTCACGTTCGTCGACACGAGCGCAGCTTCGATCACGTTCAACAGCAACTCGACGCTCGACTGCACCGTCGCGGACCTCAACAACGACGGCAAGTACGACATCATCACGGCGCAGGGCGAGTCGAACAGCGCGCAGTGGGCGAACAAGTTCTATCGCAACACCGGCACCGCCGATGCGCTCCCGCCGATCGTCACGGGCCACATCAACCCCGCCACTGCGCCGGCGCTCGGTCCGGTCGTCGCGCACGCCAAAGTGCG
>JANLUN010000283.1:0-19554 GCA_031363505.1 Planctomycetota bacterium
GCGGGCACGCCGGTGGTGACGACACGCTTGTGCGGTGCGGCGGAGGCGATCGGATCGGAATCCGTGGGCCGCGTGATCGATCATCCCGGCGACGTCGCGGCGCTAGGAGAGGCGATCGCTCAATGGCTCGATCGCGTGGAGGGCGACTCGATCGATCGCTCGGTGATCCGCGAGGCGGTGCGCGGCCGCGAGCGCGAAGCGTGGCTCGACTCGCTCGAGCGTCTGGTGCGGGAGCTCGCGGCGCGCTGAGCGCACGGTGCTAGCGTGGCAGCGCTCGGTTTCGTATCCCTATCGCGATCATGATTCGAAAGATCGCTTGGGTCGCAGTCGCGGCCTTGTGCTCGCTGCCGGCGTGCTTCATGTCCAAGGGCAGCCTCAACCAGCCGCTCCGCGCGCATGCGGTCGAAGGGTTCGTGCCCGGCACGACGACCGCGAGCGACGTAACCGCGCGCCTGGGAGCACCGAACGAAGTCATCCAGCTCGGCCAGCGCACGGCGTATCGATACGACTTCACGAACACCAAGCGCGCCGGCTTCACCTTGATCGTCGTCACGTTCCTCAACGAAGACACGCGCTCCGATCGCATCTGGCTCTTCTTCGACGCGAAGGACGTGCTCACGCACGCCGGCGCGACGTTTGAGGGAGACGAGACCGAGTACTCGATGCCATGGGACGACACGGAAGGAGACTGATCGCCGCGCTCGCCGTGCTTCCGCTTGCCAGCGGATGCGTGACGTTCGGCTGGGAGCGCGAAGTGCGCGACGTGGCTCACTCCGCGAGCACGCTCGACGAGCTGCGCCCCGGCGACGCGAGCCTGTCGCAGTGTCTCGATCGCCTGGGCGCACCGCTGTACGTGTGGGAGTACAAGCGCGACGGCATGGCGCTGGCGTGGGGCTGGCTCGACAACGACCAGAAAGGCTTCTCGGTCAGCGTGCCGCTCGCGGAGTACCTCTCGGCGTCGTTCAGCTACGACCAGATCGACGCGCGCATGCGCGGGATCGTCTTGCTCTTCGACGAGAATCTCACGCTCGAGCTCGCGCAGCGCGGCTACTTGCGCGATCTGTCGCTCGCGTACGCGCGCCGCCGCCCGGCGGACACGAGCACGCCGCCGTGAGTGACGAAGCTCACACAACGCTGCACGCGACCACGTGTCCGCTCGATTGTCCGGACGCGTGCGGGGTTCTGGCCGAGGTCGGCGTCGACGGAAAGCTCGTGCGGCTGCGCGGCAATCCGGCGCATCCGTACTCGGACGGTGTGTTGTGCGGCAAGACGATGCTGTATCCCGAGCTCATCAAGAGCGCGGAGCGTCTCACGTCGCCGCTCATTCGCGTCGGGGGAACGAAGAGCGGTCGGTTCGTGCCCGCGACTTGGGACGAAGCGCTCGAGCGGATCGTCGCGCGTGTTCGGCATCTAAAAGGCGACGACATCCTCGCGCTCTGGTACGGCGGATCGATGGGCTTGGTTCAGCGCAAGTTTCCGCTGCGGATGATGCACGCACTCGGCGCGACACTTCACGACGGCGGCATCTGCGATTCCGCGAGCACCGCGGGATACGAGTGCGTACTGGGGCGCATCATCGGGCCCGACATCGAGGACACGGACGAGTGCGACCTCGTCGTCCTGTGGGGGAGCGACGTCGCGCGCACCGTGCAGCACCTCCAGCCGGCGTTGCAGCGCCTGTGTCGACGCGGCGTTCCGGTCGTCGCCATCGACGTGTACCGCACCGACACGATCGAAGCGCTCGAGCGCTGGGGCGGCCGCGGGCTCGTGATCCGGCCGGGGACCGACGCGGCGCTCGCGCTGGGGATCGCGCGCATCGCATTCGAGGACGGGTTCGCCGATCGCGCGTACATCGCACGCGAATGCGTCGGTGCGGCGGAGTTCGAAACGCACCTGCGGGCGAGCCTCGATCGCGGGGAGACGGCAGCGATCACCGGCCTCGCTGTCGACGAGATCGACGCGCTCGCGCGACTCTTCCGTCATTCTAAGCGCCCGCTGATCAAGACGGGCGTCGGCTGGACGCGACGTCGCAACGGCGCGATGAGCATGCGCGCGGTTTGTTCGCTGGCCGCGGTGCTCGGCGCGGGTGATCGCGTTCATTACGAGAGCTTCGCGCACTTCGGTCTCGACGAAGACGCGATCATCCGACCGGATCTGCGGCCCGCCGGCGCGTCGAGCGAACTCGTGAAGCAAGTGTCGCTCGGCCGCGAGCTCTCGGACGGCCGCTTCAAAGCCGTGTTCGTGTGGTGCCACAACCCGGCGGTCACGCTGCCGGATTCACGGCGCGTGCGCGCCGGTTTGGCGCGCGAGGACCTCTTCGTCGTCGTGCACGAGCACTTCCTCACGGAGACGGCGGAGCTCGCCGACGTCGTGCTGCCGGCGACGATGTTCGTCGAGCACGACGACGTCTACCGCAGCTACGGTCATCGATGGATGCAGTTCGCGCGCGCTGCGTCGGCGCCGCCCCTCGGCGCGAAGAGCAACGTCGAGACGTTTGCCACAATTGCGCGCCGCCTCGGCCTCCCGCGCGAGACGTGGGACGTCGACGCGCTCGGACTCGCGCGTGAGCTCTTCACGGCTTCGAAGCCGCGCCTTTCAGACGACGAGATCGTGCGACTCGAGCGCGGCGAACCGGTGAAGCCGCACACGATCGTCCACGCGGATCGCGGGACGCCCAGCGGCCGGATCGAACTCGTCAGCGACGCCGCGGCGAAGCTCGGGCAGCCGCGCATGGCGACGTACGTCGCCGACGACGCGGCCGGAGATCGCGGGCGGTTCTGGCTCGTCGGCGCGCCCTCGGTCCACACGCACAACAGCACGTTCGCGCACAGCGCACGGCATGTGAAGAAGAATGGGCCGCCGACTTGTCACGTCCATCCGGAGGATGCGCGCGAGCTCGGGCTCGTCGACGGTGCGCGCGCGCGGATCGCGAACGCGCGCGCGACGATCACGTTGCCCGTCGTCCATTCGCCGCGCATGCCGCGCGGCCTCGTGCGCGTCGACGGGCTGCCCAGGTCGCGCGACATCGCGGAGGGTGTCGGACTCAACGCGCTGACGAGCGGCGCGCTGAGCGACCTCGGCGACGGAAACGTGATGTACAGCGCGCGCGTCGATCTGCTGGCGGCGGACCACGCGCGCGGCTAACGTTCCGCGCATGGACCTCGCGCTCGCGGATCGAGTCGTCTTCATCACGGGTGCTTCAGGAGGCATCGGCCGCGCGCTGGCGGAAGCGTTCGCGGACGAGAACGCGCTCTTGGCGCTGACCGGTCACCAGCGGTTCGACGAGCTGCAGACTTGGCTCGCGAGTCAACCGTGGAGCGCTCGCGCGCTCGCGCTCCGCGCCGATGTCACGCGCCTTGACGCGATGGAGGAGGCGATGGAGAGCGCGCGCCGCCGCTTCGGGCGCGTCGACGTGTGCATCGCGAACGCGGGGCAGTGGACGCCGGAGTTCGCGCTCCTTCACCGTGCCGACGAAGCGCGGATCCGTAACGCGATCGAGGCCAACTTGTTCGGCTCGATCTGGACCGCGCGCGCCTTCATGAACGCGCTCAGCCGCGGCGGCTCGCGTGAAGGAGTCGGCGCGAGCCTCATCCTGATCGGTTCGACCGCGGGCAAGTTCGGTGAGAAGGGGCACACCGAGTACGCCGTGGCCAAGGCCGGGCTCTACGGACTCCTGCGCAGCTTGAAGAACGAGATCGTCGAGCTCGATCCCTACGCGCGCGTCAACATGATCGAGCCGGGTTGGACGATCACGCACATGGCGCGTCCCGCCCTCGAACAGCCGGGCGTCGTCGCGAAGGTCGTGCGCACAATGCCGCTGCGCCAACTCGCGCGCGCCAAGGACATCGCGCGCGCCGCGCTCTTCCTGGCCTCACCCGCGGCGGCGCGGCACGTCTCCGGGGAAGTGCTGACCGTGGCGGGGGGGATGGAAGGCCGCGCGTTGTGGGACGCGAGCGACGTCGACGAAGCGGGCGTGCGCCGGCGCGTCCGCGAGGATTGAGTGCCCTGAACTTTCGATCAATGAAGAGCAAGAAATGAGAGTCCTGCTTACGGGCGCGACGGGGTTCGTCGGCTCACGGTTGTCTCGCGTGCTATCGAAGAGCGGGCATACGGTGCTCGAGGTCAGTCGCGGACCAGGCGCGGCCTACGACTGGTCCGATGCGAGCCTCGCGCGCGGCGTGCGTGAATCCGACGCGATCGTGCACCTCGCCGGCGAGAACTTGTTCGCCAAACGCTGGAGCGCGAAGCAGAAGCAGCTCCTCTGGTCGAGCCGCTACGACTCGACGCGCAAGCTCGCGGAGCTCGCCGCAGCGCGGAAGAGCACGGTCTTCGTGTCGACGTCGGCGGTCGGGTACTACGGCGCCAGTGACGACACGCCGCTGCACGAAGGCTCGCCGCGCGGTGCGGGTTTCTTGGCCGAATTGTGCGCCGATTGGGAAGCCGCGACGCAGGCCGCGGCGGAATCGGGCGTGCGCACGTGCATCGTTCGCACGGGCGTCGTGCTCGGACACGGCGGCGGCGCGCTCGCGAAGATGCTGCCGATCTTCAAGCTCGGAGTCGGCGGACGGCTCGGCGATGGCAAGCAGTGGGTCTCGTGGATCCACATCGACGACTTGGTGGCGCTCTACGTGCGACTGCTCGAGGAGCGGAAGTGCAACGGGATCTACAACGCCACCGCGCCCGAGCCCGTGACGATGAACGAGTTCGCACACGCGATCGGTCGCGCGTGGCATCGTCCGGCCGTGTTTCCGACTCCGGCACCGATGCTGCGACTCGCGCTCGGTGAAGTCGCGGACATCCTGCTCACCGGACAGCGCGTCCTCCCGCGACGCGCACTCGAAGCGGGTTTCGTATTCGGGCATCCGACGCTCGCTGGAGCGCTCGGCGAACTCGCCCAGCCCGCGAAAGAACAGCAATCCGAACCGACCGCGCGCTGATCACAGCGAACGGCGCAGCTTCGGCGACTCGTCGACGGGTTTCGTCGCCGCTTGGTAGGCGAGGAGCGTGCGGCGTGCGCACTCCTTCCACGTGAACTCGCGCGCGCGGCGTTTGCCGCGCAGACCGAACTCTTCCGCGAGATCAGGTTCCGCGAGGAGTCGTCGCGACGCTTCGAAGATGCGCTCGGTGTCGGTCGGCTCGATGAGGAACGCCGCATCGCCCAGGATCTCCGGCATCGACGTGACGGCGCTCGCGACGACCGGAGTACCGCACGCCATCGCTTCGAGCGGCGGCAGGCCGAAGCCTTCGTTCAAGCTCGCGAACAAGAACAGGTCGGCTTGCGAGTACAGGCGCGGCAGTTCGGTGTCCGTGACGTTGCGACGCCATTCGACTCGCGCTCGCGCCGGCGAATCGGAGAGCGCGCGCGCGAAGTCCTCTCCACCGAAACCCATCGGTCCGGCGACGATCCAGCGGTGCGGAAGGCCTTCCTTCACGAGCAACTCGAACGCGCGCAACATCCGCAGATGGTTCTTCCGCGCGTCGACGCGCGAAACCGTGAGGACATAGCGTTCCGCCGGCCGCGGGAATCCGCCCGGCGGCAGGTCGCGCGCGACGTGATCGCAACCGAGGTGCGTGATCGTCACGCGATCGGGATGCGCACCGAGCGCCATGACGACTTCTGCGCCGACGAACTGGCTCGGCACGATCACTCGGCGCGCGCGCAGGGCCATCGCCTTCGCAACGGACGTCATGTGCGCAGCGGCAGCCGGCGAGAGGTAGCCCGCATCGAGCGTGTAGATGCAATCGAAGATCGTGGCCACCTCGGCGGCTTGGCGAACGGGTAGCAAGCTCGGCTGCGTGTGGTGGTACACGTCGCACCCGCCGACGAGATCGTCGACGCCCTTGTCGAGCTTGCGCAGCAGCCCCGGGATCCAGCGCGACGGGAACCGCAGCCGCACGAGCTCGGCGCGCGATGTTGCGAGGCCGAGCTCCGCGCGCGAGTAGCGCGACCCGGCGAGCGTGTACCCGAAGAGTCCGAGGTTCGAGTCGAACGAGAGATCGATGAAGCCGCGCACGAGCTCTCGCGCGTAGCGTCCGATGCCCTCGCGATTGATCAACGCCGGTCGGTAGTCGATTCCAACTCGCATGTCGCGCCTAGCGGGTTCCGATCGGCAAGAGGGACGAGACCAGGGCGGCGAGCGCGAAACACACCGGCCCACCGATCCAACCGATCGAGCGCGCTCCGCGGAACACATTCACGTCGATGCGCGCGAGCGCGACCGCGGCGCCGAGCGTCACGCTCACCTCGGTGATCAGCGTGGCGGCGCCGGCGCCGGCCAAGCCCATCCGCGGTATGAGCACCGTGTTGGCCGCGACGTTCACGACGAGCGCACCGGCGGCGATGACGAGGATCGCGCGCATCTGCGCCGCGGCGACGAGCGCCGTCATGAACCCCGCTCCCGCGTACACGGTGGCTGTCGCAGCGAGCAGCCAGCGCAAGCTCGGTCCCGCTTCGTCGAAGCCCGAGCCGAACAACGCGAGCAGCTGCTCGGTCCACGGCCACGCGAGCCCAGCGCCCAGTCCGGCCAGCGCGAACAGCGGCTGCGAAAGCCTCGCGAGCGCGCTGGCGAGATCCCCCGCGGCGAATCGTCGCGCGAGCCACGGCAACGCCGCCTGCGTCGCGTAGATCGCGACCATGATGCCGTACGACATCACGCGCACGCCGATGTTGTAGTGACCAAGCGGCTCCGCGCCGAGCATCGCACGCACGAACAAGTTGTCGATGTAGAAGTAGGCCTGTTGACACAGGCTTGCGATCCCCAGTGGGAATGCGAGTACGAGGAGCTCGCGCACCGGCACGACACCCACTCGAGTTTTCGCCAAGTGTTTTCGCGACGCCCAATGCAGCAGTCCATTCGCGGTGGCACTGCCCAGCGCGACCGCGAAGAGGTAGCGCGCTGGCGAGCGCTCGTCCGCGAAGTACAGCACGAGGACGAAGGCGAGCGAGAGCCCCGCAGCGATCGCGCGCATCGCGACGGGAATGCCCCACGCGATGCGGTTTCGGAACACCGTCGCCGAGAGCTCGAAGATGTGCGTGACCGGATAAAGGCTCGCGAGAAGGATCCATCCCGCGCCATCCTCCTTCGAGACGATCGCGCCGATTCCCACCAAGAGGACGCCGATCATTCCCGTGGCGAATCGAATCCTCCGCGCTGCGGCGAGGACGCCCGGAATCGCCGCTTCGTCGCCGGCGGTGCGTTGCACGACGACTTGCCCAGTGCCGAAGTCCGCCAAGCTGTCGAGCACCATGAACACGGCGAGGTAAAACGTGTACCGACCGAAGTTCTCCGGCGAGAGGTGACGCGCGAGCAAGAGCAGCGTGAACAGCGTGCACGCCGAGCCCCAGAATCGGCCTAGTACGAGGAGCAGCGTGCCGCGCCAAACACGGCGGGGAACCGGCTGGCTCTCGGATGGTGAGGGCGGTGTCGCGCCGATGGAGTGAGTTGCGTCCAAGCGTGCTCGCGCACGAACGCGCGGCGAAGGAGGATCGCGACGCGAGATTGCACTGTCCATAAGGAAGCGGTGGCGGCACGGAACCGTGATACCCACGAACTGCGGCACACGACATCGATCCGGCTGCGAGCGCTTGCTAGGATGAACTCGATCGCGAGGCCGGTGGGCGACCGCCGATTGGCAACCTCTTGGGGGCTACGCATGTACGCGCGCAAGCGTCTCGACATCGGATGGCTCGATCTGGCACACGGTCTCACGGGATCGTTGACCGGCGGCGAGGAAGCGTTCTCGAAGCGCCGCGTCGAATCGTGGTTCGCCCCAAGCGCCCCGAACGGCGCGACGAACGAAGCGGGAGCGAAGTCCGCCGCACCCGCGCGCGGCGCGCTGTGCTGCCTCTCGGTGCGCACGGGATTCGATCTCTATCTGCAGACGCTCGCGCTGCCGCGGGGTAGCGAAGTCCTGATGTCCGCGCTCACGATCCCCGATATGTGGCGGATCGTAGAGCACCACGGCTTGGTTCCGATTCCCGTGGATCTCGATCCGCGGACGCTCGCACCGCGCATCGATCTCCTGCGCAGCGCGGCGACGAGCAAGACGCGCGCGCTGGTCATCGCGCACCTCTTCGGCGCGTGCGTTCCGCTCGAGCCGTACCTCGCTCTCGCTCGCGAGCGCGGCTGGGTGTTGCTGGAGGACTGCGCTCAGTCGTTCACCGGCGCCGATTCGAAAGGCCACCCGCAAGCGGACGTCTCGATGTTCAGCTTCGGGCCGATCAAGACGGCCGCTGCGCTCGCCGGCGGCGTCGTGTGCGTCAAGGATCCGCGGATCCTGGCCGAGATGCGCGCGCGGGAAGCCGCGTACCCGCTTCAAAGTCGCGCGCAGTACGCGCAGCGCATCCTGAAGTACTCGGGCCTCAAAGCGATCACGAACCCGATCCTGTACCGCGCATTCGTCGGCTTGTGCGGACTCGCGGGCAAGGACCACGACCGTGTGATCCAAGGTTCCGTGCGCGGTTTCGCGGGCGGCGACTTCTTCGCGAAGCTCCGTCGACGTCCGTCGGCTGCTCTGTGCGCGCTGGTCGCACGCCGGCTCGCGGCCAACAACGGCGAGCGCGTTGCACGGCGCGCCGAACGCGCACGCGCGCTCGTCGCGCAACTCGGTTCCGTCGTGGATCTGCCGGCGGGCGAGGCCATGCAGCACAGCTACTGGGTGTTCACGATCCTCGCCGACGATCCGGCGCGCCTCGTCGCGGATCTGCGAGCGGCCGGCTTCGACGCGACACGTGCCGCGAGCCTGGCCGTCGTTCCCGCGCCGCAGGACCGCGCCAGCCTCGACGCGCGCGACGCGCGACAGCTCCTCGCGCGCATGGTGTACCTGCCGGTGTATCCCGAACTCCCCGCGCGCGCGATCGAACCGATGGCAGACGCGGTGCGCGCATCGGTGCGCGGCCACTCTGCCGCCGCGACCGATCCGGTTTCGCTCGCGCGCGGCCGCGCGACTACCTAGCTTCGTCGATCGGAAGCGGGTTCCGGATCGGCGGAACGTTTTCACGACGTTCGTGCGTTCGGATCGCGTGTCGAGCCATCTTTGCCGGGAAACGTTGGCCGATCCGGGCTTTCGATCTCGCGAATTCCTGAAGAACAAGCTCGGGAAGCGTCAATTGTCGTAGCAGCGGCTCTCGATAATCGTCTGTCCTGCGCTCGGCCTCTCGACAGGAATGGGGGTCTCGTCAGGACGGACGAGAATGCACTCACTGACCGAAATCGATTCGCAACGTTCGAGTGTGCGAGCGCGACGCGCACGACTCACTCGCTCGTGTGACGCGCAGCTCAATCGGCGGCTCGGGCTGACGTTGCTCGAAGTCGTCGTCGTGATGGCGATCCTCGCGATCTCGCTCTCGCTCTTCGGAACGACACTCGGCGCGTCGCTGCGACTCGATCCCGTCGGTCGCGAGAAGGCGATCGCGGCCGAGGCCGCGCGGAGCAAACTCGAGGAGATGCGCAACCATCCGTTCGCGCAAGTCTTCGCGCTGTACAACGACTTGCCTGAAGACGATCCAGGTGGCGTGGGCACGGCTCCGGGGGATTGCTTCTCGGTGCCGGATCTGGCTCCGACCAGCGCCGGAGCGTGCATCGGTCGCATCACGTTCCCGACGTTCAAGTCGCAGCTGCGCGAGAACATCGTCGACGACAACCTCGGAACGCCGCGCGATCTCAACGGCGACGGTGAGGTCGACGAGATCGACCATGTCGGCGACTACATCCTCCTGCCGATTCGCGTGACGGTGGAGTGGATGCCGACTGCGGGCAAGGGCGCCAAACGCAACTTCACCCTCTACACGATGTTCTCGGCGCTATGAAGTCACGCACCGACACGCGCTGCTCGGGGAACTCGCGCTGCCGGATCAACTCGCTTCGCCGAACAAACTCGGCTGGCTCGGGCAGTTCGCTTCGATCCGGTTTCACGCTCATCGAGGTGATGATCGCGATCGCATTGCTCGGCCTCGTGATCGGCAACGTGTACATGGTGCTCGGCGACAGTTCGAAGGCCTTCGGTTCGCAGACGACGGTCTTCGAGGCAGAGACGCAGGCGCGCCGCACGCTCGACCGTATCGCGCTCGCGGTGGTCGGCGCGAGCCGCGACACGCTGTTCCAGACGCCGTCCGCTCCCGCGAGCACGCCCGAGCTCAACTTCACCACGAGCCAAGGGCTGCAGGACGGCGCGGTCTTGGAGGGCAATCCGCAGCGCATCACGCTCTCGAACGCCGACGGCTACCACCAAGTGACGTGGGCCGAGAATCCGGACACCGAGACCGAGCGCAAGAGCGTGTGGACCAAGTTCGCGGCGGAGTTCCTCGAAGGCGAGACGCTCAACGGCGACGACGACAACGGCAACGGACTCATCGACGAGAAGGGGCTCAACTTCGTGCTCGAGGGCAACAGCGTGCTGGTGCAGCTCACGATCGCACGCAAGTCGGCCGACGGCGCGTGGATCACTCGCACGCTCGAAGCGCGCGTGACGTGCAGGAACTGAGGGGACGACTCATGGCAATCAGGCGGATGCGGGCAGGCGTGAAGTCGCGGAGCGATCGCCGAAATCAATCTGGGACTGCAATCGTCGCGGCGCTGGTCGTCGTCACCGTCGTCTCGGTGCTGAGCATGGCGTACCTCCAGCTCAGCATGAGCAAGAACCGCGAGCAGCGCTCGTCGGTCGACGCCAAGCGCGCGTTCTACATCGCCGAGGCGGGCCTCGCGGAAGCGTATGCGGGACTCGTCGCGGGCAAGAGCGGCAACGTCGGCAACGGCACGATCCCGGCGCGGTTCGCGAACGGTGCGTTCTGGGTCGAGTCCGTCGACGAGGGCGACGGCCGGCGCACGCTCACGAGCACAGGCATGTGCGGCACGGGTCGGAGCGCGCTCTCTGTCGTCGTCGAAAATGTTCCGGAGCCGGTCGGCGCGCTCGGTGTCTTCGGTGATCAGGGACTGTTCGTCGGCGAGGGCGTACTCATCGACGGATACGACTCGCGGCGTGGTACGTACGGAAGCCAGCATCCGGTCGTCGTCGGCGGTGGTGGTGGTGGTGGCGGCGGCCTGCTCGGCGGTGTGGGCGGGCTCGTCGGTGGTCTCGCCGGCTCGGAGGAGGGACCGGCGGAGTCGCGCGTCGGTTGCAACGCGGACATCGTTCTCCCGGGTGGCCTCGCTGCGACACACATCGACGGCGATGCGCAGCCGGGCCCGGGCAGCAGCGTCTTGCGCGGATTGGGCGTGACGATCACTGGAACGACCGCGCCGCGCACAAAGTCCGCGGAACTGCCGGTCCTCGACGTGCCTTCGTTGCCGCTCGCTGGTGACATCGATCACAGCACCGTCCGCACACCGCTCGTGCTTTCGCCTCAGGAGTCCAGTTTCGGAGCCTTGCGCGTCCGCGCCGGCGCGAGCGCGGTGATCGTCGGACCGGCGAAGCTCGTGTTCGGCTCTCTCCAACTCGATCTCAACGCGACGCTGACGATCGATGCGACGAACGGCCCGGTCGATCTGTACGTGAGCGACTACCTCAACATGGCTGCGGGCTCCACGTACAACAGCACGTCGCACGATCCCACTGGAGTCTCGCTGCTCATCGCGGCGAGCCAGAGCATCGACAGGAATCGGGACGGGATCCCCGAGCCGCCCGCGCGTATCCAATCGAGCGGCACCTTCTACGGCAGCGTGTACGCGCCGGCCGCCGCTCTCACCTTGCCGTCGCAGCTGGAGCTGTTCGGTGCGGTCGCCGCCAAGCAGCTCACGATCGGTAACGGCGCGAAGCTGCACTTCGACCGCGCGCTGTGCGCGCCGCAGAACGGCGACGGGGCGTTGCCGCAGATGCTGTGCTGGCGGCTGGTCGAGCTTCCGGACGTTCCGCTCGTGCAGATGCGACTCGACCCGTTGAGCGTCATGGAGCTCAATGGAATCACGCCTACGGTGTCGAAGGATGCGCACTACGACAACGGAGACGATCCGCTCGCTGGTGTCGTCGGCGTCGTGCTCAGGGTGATCCAGGGCAGCAAGTGAGCGCGACGACGGCCTCGATCCTCGCGCGCGTCGTGATGTGCGCCGCGATGCTGGCCGGCAGCGTCGCGGCTGTCGCGTCGGAGCGCGCGGACGATCGCTCCTCGGGGCGCCCGGTCGCCGAGCGTGTCCAACGCATCCTGACGGACGTGTCTCTCGACCCGGGGCTGGCCGTCGAAGTCGCTGGCCAAGAGCTGCTCGCGCTCGCAGACAGCGCGTTGCCCGCGATCTTCGATGCATTCTGCGTCGTGATCGAGTCGACCGCCGCCTCGGAGACCGCGGACGGCGCACCGACGAATCGCACCGAGTCGACGTTGCTCTACGTGTTCGAGCACACGCCGGCCGCGCGGCTCACGCCGCTCCTCGCGAGCCCGGTGACCGCCGAATCGAGCGTGCGCGCTCGGCTCGCCGCGCTGCGGATCCTCGCGACGACCGCGAGCGCGCGCGACTTTCGACTGATCTGTCGGCTAGCGACCACCGATCCCGTCGATTCGAGCTTGGAACGCGCGCTGGAAACGACGCTCGACGCGCTCGTCGGGCGCGATCAAGCGATCTTCTCCGTGCTCGAGCGCGCGTATCCCACGGCGTCCGTCGGTGTGCGCCGCGTGTTCATCCGCGTGTTGTCGCGCACGCACACGCGCGACAGCCTGCGGCTCTTGTCGCGCGTTCTGTACCGCGAAGACGAGCTGCGGCCGCTCCTGCTCGTGACGATCGGCCGCATGTCGTGTGATCTTCCTCGGCCGATCGGCGAGGACGTGCTGTCGAACGTGCGACGGTTCCTGATCGAGGCGGATCCTCTGGCGCTCCCGGAAGTGATCCTGGCCGTCGGTTACCTGGACGACGACGAGTCGATCCCGCAGCTGATCGCGCTTCTCAGGTGCCCGCGACGAGGTCTGCGCGCCAACGCGCTGTGGTCGCTACGGCGCATCACGGGTCTGGGCATCGCCGAGACGCCGGAGCGATGGACGACCTGGTATCAATCCGAGCGCGAGTGGTGGCAGCACGAATGGCCGTCGAAGCTCGCGGGCCTGCGCAGTGCGTCTCCGGACAAGGCGAAGGTGGCTCTGATGGAGATCGCGACCCGTCACCTGTTTCGACACGCGCTCGCGAAAGCGGTAGTCGAGCTCGCGACCCACGACGATGCCGGTGTCGCGACGCTCGCGTGCACGACGCTCGCGCAACTCGCATCCCGCGCCGCCGTGCCGGGGCTGATCGACGCTCTCGACCACGACGATGCGATCGTGCGGATGGCGGCTTGGAACGCGCTGCGCGCGATCACCAAGAAAGATCTTCCGCCCGCCGCCGTCGCTTGGTCGGCAGCGAAACTCGGCAGCTGATCGCGCGTGTCAAACGGCCATCGCGCACTGGTGCGCTCATGCTGGCCCGGCTCGCGCGTCGATCCATGAAGATCCCCCGGACACCCATCCGCCGATCGTCATGCCCCAGCACAAACGACGGATCAAGCTGATCCAACCCCAGCTGCAGCTCAAGCTCATCGGCGCGTTCGTCGGCATGTCCGCGCTGGCGCTCACGCTGCAGTTCCTGCTCTTCACGAGCAGCTTGACCGAGCTCGCTTCCGAGCTGCCCGAGGATGGTGCCGTGCTGATCGAGCGCGTGCCGGATCACGTGCAGCGGATCTTGCTCGTCTCCTTCCTCATCTTCCTGCCGCTCACGTTCTGCGTCGGCGTGCTCATCACGTTCCGCATCGCCGGACCGCTGTATCGATTCGAGGTGTACCTGAAGCAGGTGATCCGCGGCGAACGGCCGCCCGATTGCAGGCTGCGCGAGGGGGACGAACTGCTCGGCTTGTGCGATCTCATCAATCAGGCGACGGCACCGCTGCGCGTGCAGGAGGCGGCCGAACAGAGTTCGTCGAACAGCGTGACCGCGGAGCGTCGGGAACCGAGTGCCGCGTCCGCGGTCGAAGTCGATCGAGCCGCTTGATGCGCGCAGCGGTCGACCGCCTGGCTCGCACGTAGACATGTCCCTCAAGTCCAAGATCGTCATCATCCTGTCAGCGGTCGTGCTCTTGTACGCGGGGCTCGATCACTTGGTGCAGCAGCTCGTGCTCCGCAAGAAATTCTTGGAGCTCGAAGTGGGCGAAGCGCGCAAGGACTTGCAGCGCGTCCAGCGCGCGATCCAGAACGAGATCTCGATTCTCGCATCGCGTTGCGACGGATGGGCCGCGTGGGACGACACGTACCGCTTCGTCCAAGACGAGAACGCGGCGTACGTGGCGTCGAACCTCGGCACCGAGGCCTTCCGCAAAAACGGGATCAACCTGCTCTTCGTCTGCGATGAACAGAATCGGGTCGTGTGGGGTCGCGCGCTCAATCTCGAGGACGGGCGCGACGACTCGCTCTACCACTTCCCGACCGCTCCGGGGAGCGTGCTCCAGCCCGAGAATCCGCTCGTTGCCGCGCGTTCGAACGGAAGCGTGGGTGACGGAGTGATCGTCACGGAACACGGGCCGATGCTCGTCTCGTCTCGGCCGATCGTCGACAGCCGCCACGGCGAGCCGCCGCGCGGCACGTTGTTCCTCGGACGCTATCTCGACGACACGCTGCTCGCTGGGCTGATCGAGCGCATTGGCGTGCGTTTCGAGGTGTTCCTCTCCGACAGCGCGATCGAGCCGGCCGAGCGGAGCGCTCTCTCAGAACTCGGGAAGAGTGACGTCGTGTTCCGACGACCCGACGACACGCGCCTGCACCTGTACACGACCCTGCCGGAGATCTCGGGAGCGCCAAGCCTCTCGATCCGCGCGGACATCCCGCGCCTGATCTCGAACGAAGGCGACAAGTCGATCCGGTACGCGCTGGTCTCGACGGTGGCGGCGGGACTCCTGATGATGCTGGTGCTCCTCAAACTGCTGCAGCGGACCGTGCTGCGCCCGATCGCGACGCTCACGGAGCACGCGGTGTACATCGGCAAGAGCGAGGAGCTCTCGCGCAAGCTCAATCTGTCGCGCAAAGACGAGATCGGCATTCTGTCGCGCGAGTTCGACAGCATGACCGAGAAGCTGTCGCAATCGCGCGCCGCCGTCGTCCACGCCGCGCGTGCGGCAGGGATGTCCGAGATCGCCACGGGCGTCTTGCACAACGTCGGCAACGTGCTGAACAGTGTCAACGTGGCCGCGACGCTCGTCGCCGACAAGACGCGCAACTCCGGGCTCGCCGACTTGCGGATGGCGATGCAGACCGTTCGTGACAGTCAAGGCGATCTGAGCACGTTCATCGCGAACGATCCGCGCGGCAAGTACCTCTATCCGCTCCTCACGTCGCTGACGGAGCAACTGTCGGCCGAGCAGCGGACGATCGTCGACGAAGTGCGGACGCTCACCGACGGGATTCAGCACATCAAGGAGCTGATCCAGTCACAGCAGAGCTACGCGGGACGTTCCGGCGTCCTCGAGAGCGTGTCGATCCAGGACGAGATCGAGAAAGCGCTCCAGATCACGGCGCAGAGCGAAACGGCGCCCGTGGAGATCGTGCGGGACTTCGGCGACTTTGAGCCGTGCCTCGTCGACCGACATCGACTGCTCGAGATCCTGGTCAACGTGATCCAGAACGCGCGTCAAGCGCTCGCCGCGTCAGGGCGCGCGGACGCGCGGCTCGTGCTGCGCGTGGTGCGACCCGACGAAGACGCTCTGCGCATCGAGATCGAGGACAACGGCGTCGGCATTCCGCCGGAGAACCTCGATCGCATCTTCACGCACGGCTTCACGACGCGGAAGGAAGGTCACGGTTTCGGGCTCCACGCGTCCGCCAATGCCGCTACCGAGATGGGCGGATCTCTCTCCGCCACCAGCCCCGGTGCCGGCCTCGGCGCCACGTTCCTCTTGAACCTGCCGATCCGAACGCGAGTGACGACATGACCGATCAAGTGAATCGCAGGATCCTGCTCATCGACGACAACGACGCCATCCATCAGGATTTCAAGAAGATCCTGGGCGGCGGAAAGTCGGAGTCGAGCGCGGTGGTCGACGCGAAAGCGGCGTTCTTCGGGACCGCGGCGACGCCGGCCAAGACATCGACGATCTTCGAGATCGACAGCGCTTTCCAAGGCCAACAAGCCGTCGAGAAAGTGCGCGAAGCCAAGGCGCAGGGTCGTCCGTACGCGATGGCGTTCGTCGACGTGCGCATGCCGCCGGGCTGGGACGGCGTCGAGACGATCGCGCGCATGTGGGAAGTCGACCCCGATCTTCAGACGGTGATCTGCACGGCGTTCGCGGACTACTCGTGGGACGACATGGTGGCGAAGCTCGGCGCGGGTGACCGCTGGCTGATCTTGAAGAAGCCGTTCGATCCGATCGAGGCGTGCCAGCTCGCTGGTTCGCTGACGGAGAAGTGGAACGCGACGCGCGGCGAGCGCCTGCGGCTCGAGGAAGTGCGAACCGCGGAGCAGGAAGCGCGCGCCTATGCGTCGTCGCTCGTCACCGTGAATCGCGCGCTGCAGACGGCCAAGGCCAGCGCGGAAGCCGCGGCGCGCGTCAAGTCCGAGTTCCTCGCCAACATGAGCCACGAGATCCGCACGCCGATGATCTCGATCCTCGGTTACGCGGACCTTCTTAGGGATCCGTCGATCGCGACCAGCGGTACGGTCGACTGCGTCGAGCTGATCCGCGGGCAAGGACAGAACCTGCTCGCGATCCTGAACGACATCCTCGACATCGCACAGATCGAGACCGGCCGGATGGAGATCCAGCGCGAGCGTTGCGTACCGATCGCGGTGCTGGACGACGTGTGCGCGATGATGCGCCCGCGCGCAGCCGAGAAGAGCCTCGCGCTCGAAGTCCAGTACGCGAGCCCGATCCCGCAGACGATCCAGACCGATCCTCGCCGGCTGCGGCAGATCCTCGTGAATCTCGTCGGGAACGCGATCAAGTTCACGAACACGGGTTCGGTGAAGATCGTGTCGCGCCTCGACACGTCGGACGGACGACGCGGACCGCGTTTCGAAGTGAGCGTGATCGACACGGGGATCGGCATCAGCGCGGAGCAACGCAGCCGGCTGTTCGAAGCGTTCGTCCAGGCCGATGGCTCGTTGACGCGCGAGCACGGCGGCGCGGGGCTTGGGCTCGCGCTCTCGAAGCGTCTCGCATTGATGCTCGGAGGCGACATCCAAGTGGACAGCACCGTCGGCCAGGGCAGCCGATTCACGCTGCAGTTGAGCACCGGTGACCTGGCGGACGTCGCGATGACGGAGACACCGCCCGCCGCGCCGCTCCCGAGCGCACCGTTGCGGAACAACGGATCGACGAGTGCGCAGCATCTGCATGGCCGCGTCCTGCTCGTGGAGGACGTTCCTGCAACGCAGCGGCTCTTCGACTACTACCTGCGCGGCGCCGGCGCCGAGACGACGCTCGCCGACAACGGGCAGGTGGCGTGTGACTACGTCGAGCAGGCCGAGCGCGAGGGTCGTCCCTTCGACTTGATCTTGATGGACATGCAGATGCCTGTGCTCGACGGCTACGAGGCGACGGGTCGCCTGCGCGCACAAGGCTTCCGCGGACGGATCGTGGCGATCACGGCGCACGCGATGAAGGGTGATCGCGAGAAGTGCTTGGCGGCGGGGTGCGACGACTTCCTCGCGAAGCCGATCGATCGCGCGACGCTCGTGGAAGCGTGCGCGATCGCGCTGTCCGTTCGAAGCTGAGACCGGCCGCGTTTCGTGCGCACCGCTTGATCAGCCTGCTGAGCCAGCCTCAGACCGGAGCTAGGCCCTTGGCGAGAAGCGCCCCGGCCTCGACCGCTGGCAGCGGCCTGCTGAACAAGTAGCCCTGCGCCTCGTCGCACTCGAGCACGCGCAAGAACGCGAGCTGGCTGCGCGTCTCGACTCCCTCGGCGACCACGCGCAACTTCAGGCTGCGTCCCATCAACAAGATGGAGGTCGTGATCGCCGCGTCGTCCGGATTGGTGGTCACGTCGCGGATGAACGACTGATCGATCTTGAGCGCGTCGACGGGGAACCGCTTGAGATAGGAGAGCGACGAGTAGCCCGTGCCGAAATCGTCGATCGAGAGGTGCACGCCCATCGCCTTGATGTCGACCAGCGTCGCCAGCGTCGCTTCGACGTTGCGCAAGAGGATGCTCTCCGTCAGCTCGAGCTCGAGCCACTCCGGCGCGAGCCCCGTCTCGGCGAGGACGCGCGCGATCTGCACCTCGAGCTCCGGCTCCATGAATTGAACCGACGACAGGTTCACCGCCATGCGGACCGGCGGGAGTCCGTCGTCCTGCCAGCGCTTGGCTTGTGCGCACGCGATCGACAGCACGTGCTCACCGATCGGAATGATGAGGCCGGTCGCTTCGGCGAGCGGGATGAACTGCGCCGGCGAGATCATCCCGAGCTCGGGGTGCTGCCAGCGCACGAGCGCTTCGAACCCGACGATCTTGCCGGTCGCGATCTCGACGCGCGGCTGGTAGTGCACCGTGAGCTCATTGCGTTCCACTGCCGTGCGCAGAGCCGCTTCCAGTGCGTGCGACTCGAGCGCGAGCACGTTCATCGAGGGCGTGAAGTAGCGAATGCGCTCTCCGACGTGCGTGCGCGCGGACACCAGCGCGGCCTCGGCGGCGGCGAGCAGCGGCCCGGGCCGCGTGGCATCGCTGGGCGCCACGGCGATGCCGATCGCGATCGAGATCGGAGCGCCTTGCACCAACGCCTCGTCCGACCTGCGCAGCTCCTCATGGACCCGGTGCGCGACCTTGTAGGCGTCTTGCGGGTCGATCAAGCCGGGCACGACGACCGCGAACTCGTCGACGCCGATGCGCGCGAGGCTGATGTCGTATCGACGGCTGCCGAGGCTGCCGAACGTGTCGCGGTCGCGCACGCAGTCCTTGATCCGTCGCGCGACTCCCGCGACGAAGCGTTCGCGCGCCTCGCCGGACGAATTCCCTGGGGAATCGAGGCCTTCGGCTCGCTCGGCGTCGACGTGAAGTGCGAGGATCGCGACCTTGTCGCGCGGCGGACTCGCTCCGTCGAGCGCGTCGGACAGACGCTCCAGCAGCCGCTGCCTGTCCGCGATGCCGATCGCGCCTTCGGAGTCGAGGAGTTGGCGCACACGCTCCTCGACCTCGCGTGTCGACTGCACTTCCTGGATCACGCCGGCGATCGAGCGTCCATTGGTGGAGAAGAGGCGCGCATCGCCGAGCTCGAGCCGCACGCACCGCGTCTCGCCGTTCTCCATCTGCACGCCGCATTCGAGCGGCGCGATGGACGAGCCGCGCGCGGCCTGTTCGAACCATGCCAGCACCTTGGGACGAGCGTCCGCGGTGATGCGCTCGGCGACGTTCGCGCGCGCGATCCACTCTTCTTGTTCGGGCTCGAGGCCCAAGATGCGGCACGCTTCGGCCGAGACGCTCATGCGCTCTTGACCGACGAAGAGCTCGAACGTGCCGAGCTTCGCGCAGCGCTGCGTGATCGCGAGCATCACGCGCGCGCGATCGGCGTCGGATTCGGCTCGCGCCACGCGAACGGCCGATCGGGCACGACGCGCCAGGAGCGCTCTGTCCGGATTGGCGGCGAGGCAGTCGAATGCGCCGGCGTCGAGCGCGGTCGAGCG
>JANLUN010000314.1:0-2492 GCA_031363505.1 Planctomycetota bacterium
GCGACGAACGCGCGCGCGCTCGTGCGCTCGACGCGACACAGATGCACCGCGATCGCGACGAAGCCGAGAGCGGCCGCGGCGAACCACGCCATGCGGGCCGTGATCGCAGGCGACCAGAACGCGTAGATCGGCGTCAGTGCCGGGACCTTCACTCCCGCGCCGACGAACGGCGTCAGCACCGGCGTCCGCAGCACGTAGAGATCGAACAGCCAGAGTGCAGCGAGGGTCGCGGCAACCGCCAAGCAGGCCTTGAGCGAGACGCGCAGCGCCGTGAGCTCGTCCGATGCAGCCCCACTCGTGCGCGCGTTTTTCATCAGATCGTCGCCCGAATCTAGCAGTCCGCGTTCGCGGCGCTCAAGTCCGACGACGGCCGATCGCAAAGGAAGCAACGGTAAGTTCGTCGTGTCCGGGACGCGGGTCGTGGAGGATCGCCGGACGACTCCCTATCCTGGTCGCCCTCGTCGAGGCTGCACGCGACCGTTTCCGCTTGTTTCGATCCTCCGTTTGCGCCGTGCGCGCAGGATAAGCGAATCCATGTCCCCCCACGCTGCCGTGAATTGGTGCTCGAGGCTCTTCGTTCCGATCGCTGCGATTCTGTGCGGAGCGTCGGCGCCGCCGACGAAGCTCCTGCGCTTTCCCGACGTGCACGGTGACAGCGTCGTCTTCACGTACGCCGGTGACTTATGGCGCGCTCCGTCGACGGGCGGCATGGCGAGCCGGCTCACCGCGCATCCGGGGATGGAGCTCTTCGCGAAGTTCTCCCCTGACGGCCAGTGGATCGCGTTCACCGGACAATACGACGGCGACGAACAGGTGTACGTCATTCCGGCTACGGGCGGCGTGCCGAAGCAGCTCACGTGGTATCCGGCGCGCGGTCCGCTCTCGCCGCGCTGGGGCTACGACAACCAGGTGTACGGATGGACCAACGATGGTCACGCGGTGATGTTCCGTTCGATGCGCGACGGTTGGTCGCTGACCGACACGCATCTCTACACCGTGCCGCTCGAAGGCGGACTGCCCGCGGCGCTGCCGATGCCCGTGTCGGGCGGCGGCGATTACTCGCCGGGCGGAACGCAGGTCGTGTACTCGCCGCTCACGCGCGATTTCCGCACGTGGAAGCGCTACCAAGGCGGCTGGGCGCAGGATCTCTACATCTACGATCTCGCGACCGCGAAGCTCGAGCCCGTCGCGCACTCCGCGCGTACGGAACGGGACCCGATGTGGATCAAGAACCGCATCTACTTCGCGTCGGACCGCGACGGCACGCTGAACCTCTTCGCGTACGACCTCGAGTCGAAGAAGGTCGACCAACTCACGCAGAGCAAGTCGTGGGACGTGCGCTGGCCGAGCAAGGGCGACGACGGCGAGATCGTGTACGAGCTCGACGGCGAGCTGTGGATCTACGACACGAAGACGGTCGGCGGCCGGCCCAAGCAGCTCGCGATCACCGTTCCGAACGATGGGCTCGCGATGCGCCCGTCGCGCATCGCCGTCGACGGCAACATCGAGGGATTCTCGCTCAGTCCCAAAGGCGAGCGCGCTTTGATCGTCGCGCGCGGCGATGTCTTCACCGTGCCGATCGAGAAGGGCTCGCCGCGCAATCTCACGCACACGTCGAGCGCGCACGACCGCGGCGCGACGTGGACGCCCGATGGCTCGAAGGTCGTGTTCATCTCCGACGCGAGCGGCGAGGAAGAGCTCTACTCGATCGCGCAAGATGGCTCCGGGAAGATGGAGGCGTTGACGCAAGGCAGCAAGGTGCGCCGCACGGGTGTTTCGATCGCGCCGGACGGCAAGCGTCTCTTCTTCACCGATTGCACCGGCCGTCTCTTCGTCATGTCGATGGACACGAAGGCGTTCAAGGAAGTGGCGCGTGATCCGCAGGGGAACATCGGCGATGCGACGTGGTCGGCCGACGGTAACTATCTCGCGTTCTCGCTGTCCGAGGAGAGCGGCTTCCGTTCGCTCTACATCTGGAGCGCGGGCGACGAGAAGTCGCGGCGCATCACCGGCGAGATGTTCAACGAGACCGAGCCCGTGTGGGATCCGAACGGGAACTACCTCTACTACTTCAGCGACCGCGAGTACGCGCCGCAGCTCTCGGGCGCCGAGTGGAACTTCGCCACCAATCGCACGACGTGCATCTTCGCGCTCGCGCTCCGCAGGGACGTGAAGCATCCGTTCCCGCCCGAGAGCGACGAAGTGACGATCGCGAAGGGGGACGGCACGAACGGCGAGAAGGCCGCTGAAAAAGACACCGAGAAGGACGCCAAGAAAGACGCCAAGGACGGCGACAAGGACGCGAAGTCGGGCGACAAGGATGACGCCGCGGACGCGAAGCCGAAGGAGCCGATTCGAATCGACTTCGACGGTTTGGCGGAGCGTGTCGCGCGCGTGCCGGTCGAGGCCGACAACTACAGCGGGCTCACGGCCACGAAAGACAGCTTGATCTACACGAAGGGCGGCCCGGGCTATTACGGCCGGAGCAGCGG
>JANLUN010000336.1:0-2999 GCA_031363505.1 Planctomycetota bacterium
ACGCGAGACGGCGGCCGCGTGCATCGGGTGGCGATTGACAGCCAGAGCCGGACTCTCGATCCATCCTGATGATCTATGGCTGCTCGAACGTGTTTGTTCACTCACGATCGCAGTGCGAGCGACGGCGGAGGCGCAAGACGCGCTCGCGCGCACGATCGAAATCCTCGAACAACATCCGCTCGACACTGCTGAGCGGCTCCGTTGGAATGAGACTGTGACGCGCTACTCAGCCGATGTGGCCGACCTCGCAGCGCTCGCCGCGGCGCAGTCCGATGCGCGAGCGCGAGCGCGTTGGACGATACTCGTGGCCGGTGGAGCTCTCCTCGCGACACTCTGCTGGTGCGCGCTTCCGTCGCAAAAGAAGCCGCCCCAGCGAAGCGTGGACTCGCAGGGGCGGCCAAGTTCCCCAGGCTTCTCCTAGAGATCGTTCTGACCCATCGGGTGGGACAGTGGACAGGCGCTCAATATAGCACAGCATCTTCGATGGGGTGGAACAAAAGCGAGCTTGGAGCACCTTTTTAGGCACTTTCATCCTCGCGCTCTCTGCGACTCACGACTCCCGTGATCTCGGACAGCCGCGAGAATCACCCGCCACCGGTGGCACGAGCGTCTTGAATGCATCGGGTCGAGGGAACTCCGGCAATTCGAGCACGACGCCTGCGCGTGCGCATGGGCCAAAAGACAGGCGCCCGCCATTCGGCGGGCGCCTGGAAGACTGCGTGAGCGACCGCTCAGAGAATATCGAGAATCCCGCGCCCTTCACCCGTCAGGGTCGGCGTGTTCGCGCGGTAGTTGATGTTCGTCGAGATCTTCGAGTTCCACGGGAGCGGTTCCTTGTCCGCGACGATTCCGAGAGCCACCGCAGCGAATCCACGTGCGATCGGCGTGATCTCGGTGTTGCGGAGCATCTGGACGAGCGGGTCGATCGAGCGCGCGTCACCGATGAATCCGAGTGCCGATGAAATCGCGGCATAGGTCGCTTGCCCCTTTGCCTCACCGAGCATCTTCACGAGGTCGGGCACGAGTTCCTTGTCACCCATGAGACCAAGCCCGATCGCAGCCTGCTTCAGGAGGTCGGGGCGGTACTTCGAATCGCGAACGATCTCCTGAATCGGCTTGAGCGCGTCGCGCGCATCCATCAGTCCGAGCGAGACCGCGACGTAGCCCCGTGCCTGGTTGTCCGCGACGTTCTTGAGCTTGTCGAGCAGGAGCGGCATCGCTTCCGTGTCCTTCGCGATACCCGTCGCCAAGCTGAAGGCACCAACGTGAGAGGGGCTGCCGGACTCCTTCAACGCCGTGCGAACGGCTTCCTTCGACGTGGCCGACGGAGGGAATCCGAGTTGGCTGTTGTCGAGCAAAGCGCGCTCCATCACTCCGATCCCGAGCCCCGCCCACGGTTTGATGTGATTCTTGCCCTTCGTCATGTGGGTCAAGAGGAACGTGCGAACGTCGCGCATACCGTCCTCGTTGCCTTCACCCTTGCCCGGGCGGCCACCGATTTGGCCCATGGCGATCATCGCGAAGTTCCGCGATTGAAGGTCGCCCTCCTCGGCGATGCGCTTCAGCGTGTCCCGAATCTCCACGTCGGTCTTGTCCTTGTCGACTTCACCGATTTGACCGAGCGCGAGCACGCAGGACTGTTGAACCTCGTCGCGTTCTTTCGAGTGCTTGCCGAGCGCCTGCACGAGCATCTTGGCAACCGCTTCGCGCAAGTCTTGCGGTGCATCCTTGAGCAGCCGTGCGATCGCAGTCGGCACGTGAGCACGAATGAGATAGTGGTTGTTCTCGTCCTCGAAGAATCGGCGGAGGTACTTGATCTCCGTCTGCCGAGAACTCGAATCCGCGGTCTTGCTTTCGGGGCTCTCGCTCCGATCGACGTCGATCGGGACGATACCCAACGCAATGAGCGCGGCCACCTTGACGTCGCGTTGAGATGCTTCCGGCTTGCCGAGCAAGTCGATCAGAATGTTCGCGATGTCTTGGCGGACCTGATTGCTCGCCGTCCGATACCCGATCATTCCAAGTCCGTACGCTGCGAACGCGCGCGTGCGATACGGGACTTCGGTGCTACCTACGCGCTTGCGACCGTCGGCGTTGTCGCGTGCGAGGCTCTCGAGCGTCTTGACCGACGCTTCGTTCGCCAAGATCCCGAGCGCCAGGCTCGACGTCTCCGCGATCTCTTGATTCGAGTCGCCGAGGAACTTGCTGATGATGCCTTCGAACTCGGACACGCCTTCTTCGTTCTTCGCGTCTCCGATCTTGGCGAGAGCGATCATCGCGCCCGTCACGATGTCGTTGTTCGTTTCCTTCTCGAGCGCTTCCTTGAGCGCGGGCACCACCTTTTCGCGGATGGCTGCCTCGGACGGCTTCAGATTATCCTTCGATTGCGCTGCGGTGCCTCGACCCAAGAAGAAGTCGTCACTACCCGTGACGATTCCCATGTGGATCGCAGCCTTCAGGTTCAGGTAGGGATCCTTGTTGAACTCCCACCAGAACTCCCAGAGCGTCAGATCCGCTCCACCGGCCGAACCTCCCGTCGAGACCGCTCCGGCTCCACCTGCCGGGCCGCCCGTAGGGACACCCGGCCCCCCCGGGGAGGGAGTCGATGGACCAGACGGGCCGCCGGCGCTAGGGCCCGATGGGCCGGGCGCCGTAGGTCCTGATCCCCCGCCGCCACCGCCCCCACCCGGCGGAACCGTGTCGCCCGGACCGCGATACGTTCCTCCGTGACCGATCGAGATGTCTTGGAGGCCGAGACTCCCTGCGACGAGAAGGGCGCCTAAGAGAACGAGTTTCTTCATGTTGAGCTCAGGAGAAACGAAGTTGGGTGGATTGTTCGAAGCAGCCGCCGTTGCGAACCAATGAAAATGTGCGCGGGTGCGCGCCAGCTGGCAATCGACGTGCCGTCGGACCGGTCGGCCTAAGACCCTCGGACGCAGATCGTAGGGAGTGATGCCCGCGCTCGGTAGACGGTAGATTCGAAAGTGGCTGCACCTCGT
>JANLUN010000379.1:0-8744 GCA_031363505.1 Planctomycetota bacterium
GTAATCCACCCGGTCCCGGTCCAGGTCGCGTCTTCTTCATCCACTCGCGATAGATCTCCATCGACTTCTTCGTGTCGACTTCGACGTCGGCGTACTGATCGCCCGAACGCGCCGGCTCGACCGTCACCGCCTGGTGCCAGCAGTGCATGCCGCTGATCGGATCCGGTTGCACCGGAAACGTCAGGTTCTGGTGCACGCCGCCGTCGGTCCACCAGATGCGCTTCGAATCGGGATCGCTCGACTGGAACGGCTTGATCCCTTCGATGCGGCGGAACCGGAATTGGCCGAGCGCGATCTCCTCGCGTTTCACGAGCGAGCTCGCCCAGCTCTCGTTCCCGATGTCCTCGAACAGGCGCCAGCGTCCCAGGTGGTGGCTGCACGCCACGACGCCCGGTCGCATGCCTTCCGTCACCCACACCTTGTTGACGAAGTGACCGATGCGCGTCGACACGCGCACGAGGTCCATCATTCCGACGCCGATGCGCGCCGCGTCCTCGGGATGGATCCAGACCGGGTTGGTGTTCGAGAGCTCGTACAGCCACTTCGAGTTGCCCGAGCGCGTGTGGATGAGCGTCGGCAAGCGGAACGTCGGCACGAGCGCGTACTCGCCCTTCGACACGTCCATGTGCCTCCGGTGCACGTGGCTCTCGATGTAGCCGGGGAGCGCGTGCTCGGGCCAGCCCCATTCGATCATCGTCTTCGACCAGATCTCGCAGCGCCGCGACGGCGTCGTGAAGCCGACCCGCGGCGCCCCGTCGACGGCGATGCCGATCGGCGTGCTGTTCTTCGTCACCGTTCCAGCGGCGTCGGTCGCGCTGCCCGCGAGATCGGCGGCGCCGATTTTCTTCAGGTGACCTTCCCACGTCTCCTTCTCGACGAGGAACGCGCCGTGGCGGCGCATGTACTCGAGCGGCGTGAGGCCGAGCTTCTTCGCTTCCGCGGGAAGTCCCGGCACCGAGTTCTCGAAGATCCAACCGTAGTACTCGTCGACGGTGATGCGCTCGCCCTTGCGATACGGCGATTCGTAGTACTTGCGCACGCCGAGCGATCCGTCGGGATCGATGCGCCACGAGAGCGCGATCCAGAACTCGTCTTCTTCCCACACTTCGCCGGGATTCGCTTGGTGCGTCCACTCGACCTTTTCGCCGATGCGCTCCTTCGCCACGCGCACGACCGGCTGACGGAAGCTGATCCACTTCGCGGCGTGAGTTTCCTGCGACATCAAGTCGTGTCGCTCGGCGCCGAGACCGACGGGGAGCACGTAGTCGGCGTATTGCGCGGTCTCGCTCCACGTCGGCGTCAGCGCGGCGTGCAGCTCGACCATCGCTTCGTCGCGCAGCACGTTTTCCCACAGCATGCCGTCGGGATTCGTCCACACCGGGTTGTAGACGCGCGTGAAATACGCGGCGATCTTGCCGCGCCCTTCGGTGAGAAAGTGCGGCAGCAAGTAGCTGAGCTCGTGGTGCGACAGCGGCCACTCGCGCGGGTAGAGCAGCTCGCTCCACACGTCCTGCGGCGGCGGCTTCAAGAACGGCGGCGGGACGAACTTGTCCTGCGTGTTGAGGTTCGTGCCGCCCTTCGCGCCGACGGATCCCGTGAGCACGCACAGGAACTCGAGGCAGCGCGCGACCTGCCAGCCGCCTTGGTTGCCCGATGCCGCGTTGCGCCAGACGTGCGACGCGAACGCACGTCCGGCACCGCCGATCGCGCGCGCCACCTCGACGATCGTCGTCGCGCTGACGCCGCACTCTTTCTCGGCGGCTTCCGGAGACGCGTACGCGTAGTGCGTTTCGAGCTCGCGGATGAAGTTGTCGAACGTCGGCGCGGTGTTCGGCGCCATCGCCGTCATGAACTCGCGCCAGTTGACCCACGTCTCGAGGAACTCGTGGTCGAAGAGACGCTCGCGCAAGATCACGTGCGCGAACGCGAGCAGAAGCAACGCTTCGGTGCCCGGCCACGGCGCCATCCACCAGTCCGCCATCGACGCGGTGTTGGAAAGGCGCACGTCGATCACCGCGAGCTTCGCGCCTTTCATCTTGCCGTCGATGATCCGCTGCGCGTGCGGGTTGAAGTAGTGCCCCGTCTCGAGGTGCGACGAGAGCAGCAGCATCATCTTGCTGTTCTCGTGATCGGGCGACGGTCGATCGGATCCGGTCCACAGCGCGTAACCGAGTCGCGCCGCCGCCGAGCACACGTTCGTGTGCGAGTTGTGCCCGTCGACGCCCCAGCTTTGCAGCACGCGGTCCATGTAGCCGTCGTGACCGGGACGGCCGACGTGGTACATGACCTCCGTCTTACGGCCTTCGACGATCGCGGCGCGGATCTTCGCGGCGAACGTGTCGAGCACTTCGTCCCACGTCGTGCGCTCGAACTTGCCGCTGCCGCGCGCGCCGACGCGCTTCAGCGGATAGAGGATGCGGCCGGGATCGTCGATCTGGTTCTTCGTCGCGGGACCCTTCGCGCAGTTCTTGCCGCGCGAGCCCGGGTGGTGCGGATTGCCTTCGAGCTTCTGGATCTTGAAGTCCGTCTTGTCGACGTACGCGACGAGCCCGCACGCCGCTTCGCAGTTGAAGCACGTCGTCGGCACGAGCGTGTAGCGCCGCTCGACCTTCTTCGGCCAGGCCTTCGCGTCGTACTCGACCCAGTCGTCCCACTGCGCCATCGGCGGGAACGACTCGAGCGGCGTGACGGACATCTCACCTTGATCGTGGGAGCGCATCGGGGGTTACACCTTGAGATCGTTGTCCGCTGCCGGGCGGACATCGCTGCGAGTGATGGTCTCGAGCGCTAGCGTCTTGCCTGTCGCGGTGACGAATTCGACTTCAAACACGTCCGGTCGGTAGACAAACACGACCGTGCCGACGTCGCCTTCTCGCAGACTCGCTTTAGGCAGATCCCGGATCAGTTCCACAACGTCGAGTTCTTTGATCTGCATCATCTCAGTCCGAGTTCGAAGTGGCCTCTCATGAGAGCGGCGGGAGCTGCGCGGCGCGGATGTACGCGTACTTGTAGACGTAGAGGCCGAGGAGGACCGGGAACGCGATGAAACCCGGCGCGAGCGTCATCGTGAACAGCATCGCGATCACGCCGAACCAGATGCCGAAGCCGAAAGCTGGAATCTTGCCCCAGCGCACGACGCCGAGAAACGCGGCGGCTTGACGCGCATTGTCCGTTTCGTGCTTCTTCCACTTCTCGAACTCCGCGAACGCGCCGTGCGCGAGCAGCGCGATCGAGGCGATGATGAGGAGCGCGAGGCTCGTCGAGTGGAATGCGAGCAGCACGACTGCGCCGCAGAGGAGCGCTTGCACCAGCAAGTGGGGGAGGAGCAGCTTCGACTGCCACAGGTCGCGGCCTTCGCACTGCGCGAACAGGAACGCCGTGTACCCAGCGACACCGATGCCCAGCACCGCGTTCACCCAGCGCAACGCGGTGACGAGTGTCTCCATCTCGAACCATTGCGCCGCGAGCGTCGCGCTCACCGTCGCGCTGAACGCCATCAAGACCCACGCGCCCTTGACGAGCCAGCTTCGCGTGTTCGGGCGCGTGAGCAGGGTGAAGAACTTCATCGGGCGGTGCAGATCTTCGACGAGCAGGAACGTCGTGATCATCGTGAAGACGAGCGCGATGACTTCCGGCGCCCACTTCGCCGCGTTGCCGGCGAGGCCGAGCGCGTCGGTGAACGGCGACAGCATCGCAGCGCCGGCCGCGATCCCCTTCGTCACGAGGTACGCCGCGACCGGCCAACCCCACTGCACTTTGTGACCCGCGTCGAGCACCGTGCGCGTGTCCGGCGCGAGCGGCAAGCTCGCCGGCCATGCCTCGGGCTTGTCGGACGGACGCTCGCTCCACAAGTACGTCTCGGGCCTTTCCGCAGCTCCCGGTTGCAGCGCGATCGGCTCGACGCCGAGGTAGTGCACGTTCGGACCCGTCTGCTGCTCCGGCCGGCGCACGAGCGTCGAATGCTCGTCGACCATCTGTGCGATCCGCGACGTCGGATCGTGCAGGTCGCCGGAGACGATCGCGCCCACGGGACACACGACGACGCACGCGGGCTCGAGCTCCTTCTCGACGCGGTGCGCGCAGAAGTGGCACTTCTCGACCGCGCCCGAATCCTCGTTGAGATAGATCGCGTCGTACGGACAGCCTTGCATGCACGCGCGACAGCCGATGCACGCGTCGCGATCGAGGTCGACGATGCCGTCCTTGCGCTTCTCGAGCGCGTTGACGGGGCAGATCGTGACGCACGGCGCGTTCGTGCAGTGATTGCAGCGCAGCACCGAGAAGTGGCGCTTGATCGCGGGGAAGCGGCCCTTCTCCGTGTACTTCACCCACGTGCGAAAGCTCCCCACGGGCACGTCGTTCTCGGACTTGCACGCGACGGTGCACGCGTGACAACCGATGCAGCGCCGGTGATCGATCAAGAATCCGTATTGCATCAGACTTTTTCTTTGGGTTCCGTGCGGGTGCGCAGCGCGTCGATGTCGGCGGGGCGACCCATGACGACGAGCGCGGACACGCGGCCGAGCTCGGCTTCGGGATCCGCGGCGGTCTTGCGTGAATCGCCGCCCGGCAGACGTTCGACGAGCGAGAGCACGGTGATGCCCTTCTCGTCGGCGAGGCCGCTGGCTTTGAGCGTGCCGCGGCGCAGATGCTGCGGGACCTCGAGTTCGGCGATCTGGTAGCTGTTCGGGAGCTCGACCCAGTTCGGTTCGCGCGTGCCGGAGACGAAGAGCCGCGTGCGCCGCGTCTGGTGCTTGAGCACTTCGAGGTTGAGCGCGGCGATCACGTCGCGGCGCGTCAGTCGTCCGACGAGCACCCGCTTGTCGCCGCGCTTCTCGACGACCGGCACTTCCTCGCGCTCGGGGTCGCCGAAGATTTCGAGCACCTCCGCCAGCGACATCTCGGGCGAGACAACGGGCGGCATCTCCAATACGTCGGCTGCGATCACGACCGCGCCCAGTTGCTCGCGGTTGAGCAAATCCTTGACGTCGTGCAGGTCGATCGAGCCGCAGAACGAACCATCGCCATCCGTCACGTAGATGACGTCGAGCCGCGTCTCGCGGAAGCGCTCGAGCACGGCATCGAGCGGCGTGTTCACGCGCAGCGACGCGAGTCCCGAGCGCACGAGGTCGCGCACACGAATGCGCCGGAGCGTCAGCTCCTCGATGCCCATGTCGATCGGAACACCGCGCGCGCGCAGCGACTCGGTGAAGATCGAATCGCGCGCGAGAAAGCGGGCGGTGAGTGCGCTCGCGACCGTGGCGAGCGTCAGCGGGAGCACGAGTCCGAGATCGTGCGTCAGCTCGACGAGCAGCACCATCGACATGATGGGCGCGTGCGTGACGCCCGCGATGAGCGCCGCCATGCCGACGACGACGAACGCCGCCGGCGCCTGCTGAATCGATGGAAAGAGTGCGCCGACCGAGCTCGCGAACAGCGCACCGAGCGCCGCGCCTGTGAGAAGCGCCGGTGTGAACACGCCTCCCGGCGCGCCCGAACCGACCGAGATCGTCGTCGCGAGCGGCTTCAAGAAGAGCAGTGCCGCAACGGAGGTGATCGCGAGACGGCCGGCCAGGATCTCGCTCGTCGCGGAGTACCCGTTGCCGAACACCTCGGGCCATCGCATCCCGATCGCGCCGACAGCGAGTCCTCCGAGCGCGAGCTTCGCTTCCAGCGGCACGCGGATGCGCGCGAGGCGGTGCGTCGCGACCTGCAAGAGGCGCTGAAAGCCGACCGCGACGACTCCACCGGGAATCCCGAGCACGAGAGCGAGCACGATCGACGCGAGCCCGGTCATCTCGATGCCTTCCGGCATCGCGTACACGGCCGCATCGCCGCCGCGCAGCGCGCGCATCACGATCGCGGAGAACACCGACGAGACGACGAGCGGCGCGAAGATCTCGATCGCGAAGCTCGCGAGGATGACCTCCATCACGAAGAACGCGCCCGCGAGCGGCGCGTTGTACGCCGCGGCCATCCCCGCCGCGACGCCGCAACCGAGAAGGAGCGAGTGACGGCGCGGATCGAAGCGCGCGAAGCGTGCGAACTTCGAAGCGAGCGCAGCTCCCAGTTGAACGATTGGCCCTTCGCGGCCGACGGACCCGCCGGTCGAGATCACCGCGACTGACGCGAGCGCGCGCACGACGATCGGGCGGCTCTTGATGCGGCGCCGCCGCACCGACACGGCTTCCATGATGCCCGGGATCCCGAACGGTTCGGACTTCGGCGCGAGCCAGCGGATCACGAGCGCGGCGAGAAGTCCGCCCGCGGCGGGGAGGGCGAGGCACTGCCACCAAGCGAGCGTGCGCGCCACTTGGAGGATGGAGGCTCCCGACTCGCTGGATCCAGCGGACGCACCCGAACCAAGGAAGACGCGTTGCGCGAACTCGACCAGCGACTGGAACCCGAACGCGATCACGCCGCCGGCGGCGCCGACGGCGCCTGCGAACAGGAACGTCGCAGTGGCGGCGAGGACGTCGCGCTGGGCCGGGCGCTTCATGGATGGACCACGATGAAGGGCGCGCCGCCGACTGGCAAGGGCCCGTCGCTCGGCTTCGCACCGCGTACAATCGCCGGCCACGTCACACCGCCGGAGGACTCGATCGATGCCGAAGACGAAATCGAAGCCCGCCAAGACCGCCGCCGCGACCGGTCAGCTCGCCAAGGTCGGAGACGCCGCCGTGAAGAAGGCGACGGGAAAGACGTGGGCGGATTGGTGCCGCGCGCTCGACAAGGCCGGTGCGAAGGAGCTCGATCACAAAGGGATCGTCGCGATCTTGCACAAGGAGCACGACGTCGGCCCATGGTGGGGGCAGATGGTCACGGTCGGCTACGAGCAAGCGCGTGGACTGCGCAAGCAGCACGAGAAGCCGGACGGATTCAGCATCAGCGCGAACAAGACGATCGGCGCTCCGATCGCGGCGCTCTACGACGCGTGGGCCGAGGCCAAGCAGCGGAAGCGCTGGCTGGCGGACCCGAACCTCACCGTGCGCAAGGCGACCGCGAACAAATCGATGCGCATCACGTGGACCGACGGCACTTCGAGCGTCGACGTCGTGTTCCACGCGAAGGGCGCGGCGAAGAGCCAAGTGTCGGTCGAGCACCGCAAGCTCAAGGGCGCCGCGTCCGCGACGCGGACGAAGGCGTACTGGAAGAAGTCGCTGGCGAAGCTCGCCGAGATGCTCGAAGGCGAGTGAACGTCTGCGCTTTCAGCGCGCGGCTCGGCGTACGAACGACAGGATCGCGATCGATGCCGCGATCCACAGGCACCAAGCGATCGCGACGGGCAGTCCGCCACGCTCGCGCAAGAGTTCCCACGTGCGCGCGGCGCCGCCGCGCGACCAAGCACGGAAGACGACATCGCGATCGTCCCACGTCTCCCCGCGCACCGTCATCCCGAGCAAGCGCGGCGAGACGTCGCCGCCGCCATGGTAGCTGATCATCGAGAGCCCCGCGGGGCCCGCACTCGCTTGCGCGCCCTGTGGAAGAGTCAGTCGATAGCGCAGCGTCTTCCAGCGGCTGTCGCGCACGACCGGCATCGGAAAGAAGGCCCAGCCGTTCTCGATCGGTGCGCGCGGCGCGAGCTCGGCGCGGACGATGGGCGGGCCGTCGTCCCCCGCGTACCACAGTTCGAGCGAACCTCCGCCTGCCGACGGATCGAACGCGACGATTCCGATGGACAGCGCGCGCAGGTCCGGGTGCTCGCAGACGAACGTACCTTCGAGCTCCGATGCCGACGCGATGTGGTCGCCCCACGTGCGGACGTCCTGCGCCTGGCCGCGATAAATCACGTACGGCGTCAGCAACGCGCGCGGCACCGTCGACACGGGTGTGAGCTCGAATGTGTAGCTCCTGCCGCGCGAGTCCGGAATGGGATCGAACTCGAAGCGCAGGAATCCGCCGCCGGGCGGAACGAGTGCGATCGAGACTCGCGAGTTGCGCGAAACGTGTGAATCCGCCGAACGCTCGCGCAGCACGAGGTTGAACTCACCCACGGCGTGGTCGCCGCCCGTGCTCACCGCGACGTCGATCGCGTGCAAGCCGTCGCTCTCGCAAACGAAGCCCTGACCGATCGGAACGCCCGCTGTGATCGTGCCGGTGTGTGTGCGCCAGGGCCGCGTGCGCAGCTCGAGATCAGGAATGCGCGTCGCCCAGCAATACAGCGCGGCGAAGCTGAGCGCAGCGAGACAGAGCGCTGCGAGGAAGAGTCGTCCGGCTCTCATGCGTTCCACAGCAAGTACTGATTCGGCACGAGCCCGTACCACAGGAAGAGCGCGTCGAAGAGCACGATCGCGAGCGCGAAGAGTGACACAGCGAACCGGCGTCGTTCCGCGGGCCACACCGCGACGAGGCCGATCGCTGCGATGACTGCGGCGGCGGGAAGCGCCGGCATGATGTAGCGGCCCGCTCCCTCGCCGCGGAGGATGATCAATCCGTACTGACACGCCACCGCGGCGAGGCAGAAGACGATCGCGCGCCGGTTCGCCGCTGCGTCCGCGCGCATGACGTACACCAGCGCACCGACGATCGCGACGAGCGCGATCAGCGCGGTGATCGCATACACGACGCCGGGAAGCTCACGGGACTCCCAGTTGAACGTGCCGATCCACGTACGCCACGTCTTGCTGAGCGTCTCCCACGTCGCACCGTCTTCGATGCGAGAGGACAGCGTCGCAAGCTTCTTGGGGACGGCCGGGCTCTTGCGCAGCCAAAGGAACCACGCGGCTGCGACGAGCGCGGCGATC
>JANLUN010000382.1:0-3717 GCA_031363505.1 Planctomycetota bacterium
GCTTGCGCAATGCCCTGACGCAGCACGCGCCGATCTTCTCGGGACGCGAGGTCGATCGATCCGTCGCCGCGGATCGCACGACGAAGATCCTGATCGAGTTCCCGCGCGGGAAGAGCAGCGCGACGCCGCAGAAGAGCGCCGACGCGACCGTCGAGATGGTGCACATGCCGTCGCTCAATCTCGGCGACTCAGCGGAAGACTCCCACACGCCCGGTGCGACGTTGTGTGTCTCGACACAGGTGGGCTGCCCGGTGGCCTGTCCGTTCTGCGCCTCGGGACAGCTCGGACTCCTGCGCAACCTGAAGAGCCACGAGATCGTCGAGCAGTACGTCCGTGGGCGCGCCCTCGGCCCACTGTCGCGCAGCGTCGTGATGGGCATGGGCGAACCGCTCCTCAACTACGAAGCGCTGTCGAGTGCGCTCGACGTCGTCCACGACGAGATGAACCTCGGTGCGCGGAAGATCACCGTGTCGACGGTCGGCTTCCCGAATCGATTGCGCGAGATCGCGCCGACAAGGCCGAGGTTCCAGCTCGCGATCTCGCTGCACACGCCGGATCAGGAGCAGCGCGACGTGCTCGTGCCCGCGATGGCCGGCACGCCGATCGAGGAGGTGCTCGCGGCCGGAGACGATTGGTTCGAGAAGACGGGCCGCGAGATCACGTACGAGTACGTGCTGCTCGGCGGCGAGAACGACTCGCTGGGACATGCGACTCGGCTCGCCGCGCGGCTGCGCGGGCGACGCGCGACGGTGAACCTGATCCCGTTCAATCCGGTGTCGGAGAGTCCCTATCGACGTCCGTCGCCGAATGCCGTCGCCGATTTCCAGGCGACGCTTCGCGCCGCAATGATCGTCGCGACCGTGCGCTGGTCGCGCGGAGTCGAGAGCGATTCGGCGTGCGGGCAGTTGCGCGTGCGGCACGCTCGCGAAGCGCGCTAGCTCGCGCGCCGTGGTTCATGTGTACGAGCCGTGAGCACTAGGCGCACCGCTCGAGGCTACTTGCACGTCGCCCCCCGCGGAAACGTACGCGAGATCGCGCGCGCCGCCGAACGCGTCCAACACGATCCATCTCGGGCCGTTCTCGAGCGACTCGTCGCGAAACATGTGCGCGTGGCCGCAGATGACGAGGCTCGCGCGCTGCGCGCGCGCGACTTCGCGCACGGCGGACGCTTGCACCGATTTCTCTTCGGGGAGCTTCTCCGCGATCGCCTTCACCGACGCGCGCCGCAGCCGACGCGCGATCGCGGTCCCTGCCCAGAGCGGCAATCGCGGGCCGAGCCACTGCACGGGACGTGATCGGAGCGTGCGCCGAAGCCGCTGATAGTTCGTGTCGAGCGTGCACAGCGTGTCGCCGTGCACGAAGAGCACGCGCTGCGTCTCGCCGCGCGAGAGGACGCGCCCGACGAAGCCCTCGCGCGCGATGACCGCGCTCGTGCGCGATTCGAACGACGCGTCGAGCAAGAAGTCCCGATTGCCCGGTACGACGACGACGCGCGTGCCTTTACAAGCGAGCGCCGCGAGCGCGTCGAGCACGATCGACGCGCCGCTCATCCGCGCCTGCGCCGGACCGACCCACACGTCGAAAAGATCGCCGAGGATCGCGAGCGTCGGAACGTCCGCGAGCTTCTGCACCCACTCCACGAACGAAAGGCACGCCGCAGGATCCGCCGCGTCGAGGTGCAGGTCCGCGATCACGCGCGTCCCCCGCTCGAGCTCGATTTCGGGAAGCGACTCGTCCGCCGCCCGTCGCGCGCTCACGGCTCGCTCTCGTTCCCGCCCGGAACCTCGATCCCGAAGTCGCGGATCTTCTCCCAGAGAACTTTGCGCGAGATGCCGAGCAAGTCCGCGGTCTGCGATCGATGTCCGCCGGTCATCTCGAGCGCACGGTGGATGTGGGCCACCTCGGCCGCGCGCACGACCTCGCGCAGCGGCCGCACCGCTTCCGGCACTTCGACCGCGCCCCGCCAGCGCGAGTCTTGAGGAAGCAGGTCTTCCTGCGCGAGCTCGGTGCGCGGTCCCGCGAGCGCGATCGCGCGTTGCACGGCGTTCTCGAGCTCGCGCACGTTGCCGGGCCACGGGTAGCGCTCGAGCATCCCCATCGCGCCGCGCGCGACGGTGTAGCGACGGCCCTTGCCGTAGCGTTCGATCAGGTAATCGACGAGCAGCGGCACGTCGCCGCGGCGCTCGCGGAGCGGCGGCAGGAGCACGGGCACGACGTTGATGCGATAGAACAAGTCCTCGCGAAAGCGGTTCTCGCGCACGAGGTCGCGCAGCGACACCTTCGTCGCGGCGACGAGGCGCAGATCGACCGAGATCGTGCTCTCGCTCCCGAGTCGCTCGAAGTTGCGCTCTTGGAGGACGCGCAGCAGCTTGACCTGCATCGAGAGCGGCATGTCGTCGATGTCGTCGAGAAAGATCGTGCCGCCGTCCGCGAGCTCGAACCGTCCGCGCCGTTCCTTGCGTGCGTCGGTGAACGCGCCTTTCTCGAAGCCGAAGAGCTCGGCCTCGAGGAGCGACTCGGGCAGCGCCGCGCACGAGATCGCGATGAACGGCCCGCCCTTGCGCGGACTGCGCTGGTGGATGGCGCGCGCGATGCGCTCCTTGCCCGTGCCGCTCTCGCCTTGCACGAGCACCGTGGCGTCCGTCACCGCGACCGTGCGCACGCGGTCGAACACAAACTGCATCGCGCTCGACGTGCCGATCACGCCTTCGAAGCCGGGGCTCGACGAGAGCTGCTCGCGCAGGCTCAGGTTTTCCGCTTCGAGTCGCGCCATCTGCGCGAACGTGTCGACCATGCTGACGAGCGCTTCGTTGCGGAACGGCTTCTGGACGTAGTTCCGCGCACCGAGTCGCATCGCTTCGACGGCCTGGTCGATCGACGCAAAGCCGGTGATCACGACCACCGGTCGCGTTGGATCGAGCTCGACCGATCGGCGCAGCACCGCGAGCCCGCCCTCGCCCGGCATGCGCATGTCGGTGATCACGACGTCCGGGCGTCCCGAGTCGAGGAGCGCGAGCGCGCTCGCGGTATCCCCCGCGGAGAGCACGTTGTGTCCCGCGGCTTCGAGCTCGTCCTTGAGCGTCACGGCGATCGTGACCTCGTCTTCCGCTAGAAGCACGCGCATCGTTCTTTCAGGCGACGGGTGCGCGCGGCGCTCGTTCGCAGATCCGATCGCCGCCGCCCGCGCTCGCTTCCGACAGCGCGGCTTCCGCCGCCGAGAGAAGCGCGTCGAAGTACAAGATCCCCTCGGGCTGATTGGACGAGAGCCCCAGGCTCAGCGTGATGGGCGTCGCGCTCTTCGCGCGTGCGATCTCGAGTGCGCCCGCCGCGCGACGCAATCGTTCGGCGAGAGCGCGCGCGCCCGCGAGCGGAGTGTGCGGGATCACGGCCATCAGACGATCGTCGGCGGTGCGGCCGAGGAAATCGCTCGAGCGCGTGGATTTCTGGAGGAGCGACACCACCGCACCGAGCACTTCCTCTTTCACCTCGTAGCCGAACTGATCGCGCAAGCTGCCGAGCTGATCCACCGTAACGAGCAGGCAGACGAGCGGGTACCGATAGCGCTGAGCGCGACCGAACTCTACGCGCAGCACGTGTTGAATCTGCGCGACCGAGAAGAGTCCTCGGGGCGCGGTCGGCTGTGGGCGGGTCGCTTCGGACATGTTCGTGCGCGCGAGGAGGACTCTGTCGTCGCCCGCGGATCGAGAAGACCGGCGA
>JANLUN010000433.1:0-8511 GCA_031363505.1 Planctomycetota bacterium
GATCGCCGCCGACGCGCCCGGGCGAGCCTTCTGCTTCGGAGATCAGAGCTCGGGCCAGTCTTGCCCGTGCCAAAACGACGTCCCCGCTGGCGTCAAGACGGGTTGCGCGAACTCGACTGGAGTCGGCGGTCTGCTCAGCTACGTCGCTGGCTCGAACAGCACGGTCGCGAATGACTTCAGCCTGAAGATGAGCAATCTGACACCGCACACGTACGGTCTCCTCTACATGGGGCAGAGCACGACGCAACAACCGTTCGCCGACGGCTTCCGCTGCGTGAGCCCGGGCCCGCCGGGCTCGCCTCCGGGCAGCGGATTCCTGCGCTTCCCGTTCCAAAACGCGTCGGCCCAAGGGGAGATCGTTCAGCAGAACATCGTGGGTCACATGAACGGCGGCGTCGCAGCGGTCATCCAAGCCGGATCGACTTGGCACTTCCAGGGCTACTACCGCAATCCCGCGATGCAGTGCACGAATGCGAACCTGACGAACGGCTTCACTGTCACGTTCTATTAGGCGTCGAGTCGAGGGAGACGAGGGCTTCGCGCTCCACGTGGGGCCCTCGTCGTCGGCATGTGCACGCGCCCAGTGATCTCTCGCGTTCGATCACGCGCTGCGGGCCGGGCACGCGACGCCTCAGAACAAGCCCTTTTCCTTCGCGCACTTCGCCAACGCCATCTTTGCGCGTGTGTGCAACATGCTCACCGCTTGGGGCGTTTCACGCCCGAGGATGCGCGCCGTGGCGTCGAGTGACGCGCCGGCGATGTCGCGATGGAGGATCACATCTCGGTGATCGGGGGTGAGCGACGCGATGCAATCATCGAGGATCTCGAGCGCCTCCGTGCGCGCCAGGCGGTCAGCTGGAGCCGTCTCCGAAGCCGGAAGCTGCACGGACATGCCCCAGGTCGAGACGATGCTCCGCACTTGTTCCAGCGATTCCTCTCGCCGTATGTCGCGCTTGGCCGCGGTCTCGCGCTTTACCGCGGCGATGATCTTGTGCTCGGCGATCGTCGCCAGGTAACGGACGAACTCGGCGTTTTCGCGGCCTTCGAATCGGTCGAGCGCCAGGAATGTGTCGAGCATTGTCTCTTGGACGACATCTTCCACTCCGACTCGCTTGTCCAGTCCCGGTCGCATGTGGATACGGACGTATCGGAGCACGCGCGGGTAGAGGCGCTCGAGCAGTGGACGCAGTACCCGGTCGTCGCCTGCTTGTAAGCGCCGGACGAGTTCAATCGTCTCGCTCAGCTCGTCGCGGTGCGGGCTAGTGCCACCGTCACGAGGGGGCTCGTCGGCCGGAGCGCTCACGTCTGTCATCGTCGACAAACCCTACCCAAGGACTCGTCGGACTGACAATCGGAGCAGCGACACGACGAATTCGGCGAAGTCGCGTGAACTCCGCGGATCCTTCGCCCCCAACGCTTCATGCATCGTGGGCCGTGGGTCCGGCGTTGGCGCCGGACGGGCCTCCGATCCCACTCCCGCGGAGGACGACATGAATTGCCAGAGCCCCCAGATTTCGACTGCCTTGACTTCGATGATCGCACTGCTCGCTGCTGCGTGTGGCGGCGGCGGAGGATCCGGGGGTGGCAGCGCTCAACCCACGGTCGACGATCCCGCACCGCAAGCGCTCCTGTTGCCGCCGGGCGAGGACCTCAACGGGACGTGGTTCGTGCGTCTGGGCGGCGCGGAGTGCGACGCATCGGGCAAGATCGACATCGTCGGACTCGAACTCCAAGGTGTCGCATCGATCTCCGTCGTGGGCCAACTCATGACTCTGGAGTTCTCGGACGCAGCCCTCGCCGGTGTGTCCTTCGAGGGGACCTACGATGCCAGCAGCGGCGAGTTTCAACTCTCCGGCAATGACGTCACCGGTCTTTCAGCCCAGCTCCAAGGGCGTCTGCGCGCCGACGCCAGTGTCGCGGGGTTCGTGTTCACCGACACGAACGACCTGGCGACGGTGATCATCGACGCGGACGGTGTCGATCCACGTGATCCGCTATTCGACTGCTACGGGATTCCGCTCGACTTGGAGGTGTACGCAGCGAGGATCGACACGCTGCCAATCCCGGTCGACATCAGCGGCGAGTGGGAGATCCAGCACTACGTCGTGCATGCCTTCGGTTCGACGGACTCGATGACGCCAGCGATCCGCCGTGTGACCCTGAGCCAGAACGACATCTTTCTGAGCGGGTTCAGCTCGGAGCCGGGAACGCCCGCGATCTCGGGTCTCGTGGACGATGACACGAACGCTCAGGGCACGTTTGGAGCGCTCCTGAGCAGCACGCGCGGCTGGACGATGCAATTCTGCGTCAGCGAGGGCCGGCTCGTCGGTCTCGGTGTGGACTTCGTGTACGCACACGCCGGCGACAAGGATCCGAGTGCCGTCAGTCAGTTCTTATTCGAGGGGATTCGCACGCGCTAGGCTCGTCGCCTGCGTGATCGACCCTGCACCGAATTCGACCGGCGGGCAACATCGTTGAACTTATCTGACCTCTTCCGCGAACATCCACTGCTTGAACTTGACGATCCCAAAGGGCATTGCGCGCAAGTATCCACGCATGCGGCTGTTTTGCTTGAGTTGAAATAGTGATTCGATGAACACATCTACTCCCACCATAGTTCGCCTCGTGATGCCGATTCTCGTTGCCGCGATGGGCTGTCGGGCGACAGCCCAGGAATCGAGTGAGTCGGCGCGGACCCGCGTAGAGCCGCAGTCGTCCGACGTGCAGACAGGCCGACGCGCTAAGCCGGGTGCCGAGCAGAGCGCGAGCAAACTGCGGTTCGACGTCGCGACGCGCAGTCTCACAGCCCTCCCGGCCGGGTGGAGTCAGCCGTTCAAGGACCGGCAGTATCGCCGGATCGTTGGTGCGGCTCGGGCCTGCGTGGTCGAGGTACTACTCGACGACTCCAAACGCGTTCGCGTGGTCCGCGATGGCATTCCCGGCCCAGCGTTCGATGACATCCAGCTCAAGACGCTGGTGTCGTCGCCGATCGACGGCCGGGTCGCGTACATCGGCACACGGGGTGACGACGCTTTCGTGTGCAGCGGATCCGGTGCCGAGTTCGCGATACCTCGCGCGGATGCCGTGACGCTGGCGATCGCCGACACGACCGGGCTCCTGGTCGCGGTGCTCTCGGGGATCCGCGGCACCAAGGGATCTCAGCTGTATGTCGATGGCAAGTTGGTGCTGGAAGCGACCTTCATCCAGTACGCCACGCTTGCTCCCGATGGCAGCCAGTGGGCGGTGGTGGTTCGAGATCAGGTCAGCGAGAGGCTCTCGAAGATGTATTTGCTCACGAGCATGGGGCGTGGGCCAGACGAGCAGTCAGGGTTCATCAACACTCAGACTTGGAGTCCCGATTGCCGCCGCATTGCGTATCTGACCGGTGATGCGAGCGTCGCAATCTTTGATGGCGCCGAGACGGCGAGATGGACGAATCCAGGCGGATACGCGCACGTGGTTCCAGGCAGCGTGCAGTTTTCGCCGGACTCCCGGGACTTGGCTTGGCTCGCCGGCAAGGAGCGCTCTGACTTCGGAAACGTAGTCTTCGTGAACGGAAGCCGGATCGAGATGCCTGCGGACGAATCTGTCGCCATCGCGCAGACGGAGATTCGGATGGGATCGTCGGGGGCAACCAGCGATCCGCGGTCTGGCCGCCTCTCTTTGCAGTGGAACGGCGAACCGCCCGCGCCGTTGTTCCGCACGCACATCCCCAATCAGCGGGTGGCTGTCCGTCGCGGCACGACGTTGCTGTCCGAAGGCTACGGTGCCGGAACCCTGGTGTGTTCGCCGGCCACCCATCAGATCCATTGGCTGACCGCGCGTCGCGAGGCAACACGCCCCGTGTGGGTCTGGAAGCACGACGGGATCGAGGGCCTTCTGCTCGAGCCAAGCCAGCCGATCGAGATGCGCTTCTCGCCAGACGGCAAGCACTTCGTGTACTCGGCGCGGCTGGCCGGGGCCGTTCACAGGACGCTCGTTGTCGATGGCAAGGCCTGCGCTGGTCCCAACGTGCAAACCGATACTGTGGTATTCAGCCCGGACAGTTCGCGGCTTGCCTACCACAGCGAGTCGGGGACGACTCTCGTCGAACTTGGCGTAGAAGGCCCGCGCGTGAGCGCGTCATTTCCTGAAGCGCAAGGGCGCAATGCTCCCAAGGCCACGGGCATTGCCGAGTTCACCGCGGACTCCAAGCACATCGCCTACGTCGTCTTCAACGGCATGGAGAACGCGATCTGCATCGATGGCACAACCGTGTCACGTCTGGGCGCGGGCCCCCTCCGGCCGGACCCGACAGGGCAGCAACTCTTCGATCCAAATCCGCTCCGGCGCGATCGTCCCTTCATAGAAGTCGTCGCTCCGCGTGGAGTGCGTGTTCTACACATGAGCTCAGCAGGCGAGATCTTGGAGACCGTCGCGACGTTGACCGGTGACTAGGTCCCGGCGAAGAGTGCAGGCGCGGGCAAGCCGATGCGCGGAGCCATGCAGCCATCGCCGCTCAGCGCGCGCGATCCGCCTCTCGCGTGTGCTGCTCCGCGTACTCCAGGGCGCTGCGCAGCTGCTGCAAGTAGGGATGACTTGGATCGACGCTTCCATCGGCGGCGCGCAACGCGTCTTGTAACAGCGCGGTCGATTCGGCGACGCGGCCCTGGCGGAACACTCCGACGGCTAGCTCGTACTGAACCACGAGCGTGTCCACATGCGCCGCTCCGCGCACGCGACGCGAGGTCTCGAGCGTTGCACGTAACACGGCCTCGCCTTCGACGAGCTCGCCGAGACCGATCAGGATCGAGCCGAGCGACGCGTTCGTCGTCAGGACGTCTGGATGATCGGCGTCGAGAATCGATTGTCGGCACGCCAGTGCTTGAGCCACGTAGTCGCGCGCCTCGCTCAAACGATCGGTGCCTTGGCATATCCAAGCCAAACTCTGGAGGAGCGAGCAGGTGCGGGGGTCATTCGCAGAGAGGTGTTCACGGGCGAGCGGCAGAGTCTCGAGCAGGAGCAGTTCGGCCTCTGCGCGCTGACCCGCGCGATCGAGCGCGGTTCCCAATGACACTGCGAGCTGCAAGCTCTCGGGACCTACGAGCCCGCGCTGCTCTCGTGTTCGATCGAGTGCGTCCCGCATGAGCTCCACAGCTTCGTCGAACCGACCGAGCGCCAAGAGTAGGTCGCCGCACTGACCGAGCAGCCTCGTGGTCTCGGGATGTCCGGTCCCGAAGACTCGCTCGGCCAGGGCGATCGCCTCGCCGAAGATCCGCTCTGCTTCGTCGAGTTCACCGTTGGCCTGTTGCGCGAGCGCGAGATTGCCCAAGCAGATGATCGCGCGTGGACTGTCGGTTCCGAGTGCACCGACGAAACGCTCGTGCGCGAGCGTGAAGAATTCGGCTGCGCGCACGTACGCACCACGCTGCATCTGAACGAGGCCGCGGTTGTTGAGTGCCGAGATCGCCTCGCGATCTCCTGGTCCGTGTGCGCGTTCGAGCAGTTCCTGAGCCCGAGCGAGCTCTTCTTCGGCCTCGTCGAAACGTCGCAGGCGATGCAGTGCGAGGCCAAGATCGACACGCGCGGACAGCGTGTCGTGGTGCTCGGCTCCGAGCGATCGAGCGAAACCATCGGCTGCATTCGCAAAGTGAGCACGCGCTTCCTCGAAGGAACCCTGATCGAGCTGGAGCGTTCCCAGTGCGACGCCGCTCCGCCAACGTTCCGCGTCGGAGGACCACTCGGGAGCGTCCAGGATCGAGCGCGACTCCACGAGCAGCGGCTCGGCTTGCGAGAACGAACCGAGCGCGTGATACAGCTCGCCCATCGCGCGCAGCAACCGCGCCCGCGCTCTCGGTGAGTCGGTCAGAAGACCGCGAACTCGCGCTGCGTTGCGATCCAAGACTGCTTTCACGGTCAGCTCTTCGCCGCGCGCGTGATCGGGTTCTTGCTCCGTGAACATTCCGATCATGATGCCCAGCGTCTCCTCACTCAGCCGCGCCTCGTCCGCCGCGCGCGCCGTTTCGCGCCGCGCCCACGATGTAAGGGCGAGCGAGACGCACAATCCGACGACGAGTAGTCCGACCGCAGTGCTGAGCGCCGTCGCGAGCAACCGATTCCGACTCACCCATTTGCGCGCCTCCGCCCACGCGCCTGACTCGAACGCGCGCACGACCCGCCCTTCCATGAACGCACGGAGGTCCGCGACGAGTGCACCGACATCTGCGTAGCGAGCGCGCGAGTCACGCGACATCGCCTTGCTGCAAATTGCGGCAAGCTCGGGCGGCGTGTCCGGAGCGACGCTCTCGATCGCGGGAGGCGGACCGCTCAAGACTCGGCGCAAGAGCTCCTCGCTCGAGAGTTTCGTGCCGCCTTCGCGATAAGGTGGCTGGCCGCTCGCGAACTCGTAGAGCATCGCCCCCAGGGCGTAGACGTCACAGCCGGGTCCGATCTCCGCCAACTTGCCGGCAGCCTGTTCCGGCGCCATGTAGTAAGGCGTGCCGATCGCCTGGTCGGGCAGTGTCAGGTCGAGATCGAACTCGAGTCTTGGCGTGTCGTGCGTTCGCTGCGGATCGAGCGTTTCGCGCGACGCGACGTGCGTTTCGTGATCGCCTGCGCGTGCCACTCCCCAATCCATCACGTACACCTCGCCGAACGATCCGACCATTACGTTGGCGGGCTTCAGGTCTCGGTGAACGACTCCCTTGGCGTGTGCATAGGCCACCGCTTCGCACGCGCGCATGAAGAGTTCGAGAACGCGCGCGCGCGACCACGTCTCGTCACCGCCTCGGGCGCGACGGAATGCTTCGTCGAGCGTGAAGCCACGCACACGCTTCATCGAGAAGTAGGGCTGGTCGTTGTCGTCGAGGCCGAGTTCGTGCACCGGCACGATCGCCGGATGATCGAGCTGGCTCGTCAAGCGTGCTTCGCCAACGAATCGAGCCAAGCGCCGCGCGGACGGCGGCACGATCTGTCCGGAGGAGCTTTGCGGCTGTTCCTCGCGAATGCGCTTGATCGCGACCTCGCAACCCAAGTGCTCGTCCCAAGCTTCGACCACGACGCCCATGCCTCCGCGTCCGAGCTCCTCGCCTAGGTGATAACGTGCGAAGGGCCGGCTCGTGCCGCGGACGAGCTGCATCAGCCGTCGCACGACTTGGCCGTGCGAGCTTTCAGGCACAGCGTCGCTCCCGTCGGCAAACGGGACCCAGGCTCGGCCCCACATTGTCTCGAAGCGCTTCAGCTCTTCGAGACTCGCGCGCAATTGTCCGAGCAGCCGCGCGTCGCCTCCGCACAGCGAAGCCGGATCGATCGAGTCTCCCCGGTTTCTGCCGTCCAGTATCTGAGCGACGAGCGACTCGATTCTCTGCTCGTCTATGGGTTCGTCATTCATCGTCGATCGCTCCGAGGCGGGAGTCGCGGACTCGCAGGGAAGGCACGAACCGCTCGTTGCCCATGGCCGCGCGCATTCTCTGTTGCGCGGGCGAGATACTCCACGAGTCGGTTTTCTCGAACGCCCTCCTCGTTGACTCAGTCAGCGTGATTGACCCCGGCGGTGTCAGCACACTCCGAGTAGCATGCGCGGCGCAACGAGCCATTCCACGTCGAAATCCATGGGTTCGAAGTCATGACACACGAACGATCCGACCCGGACGAACTGCGCGCAGACCGCGTGTTTGCGGAATTCATGGTGCGCAAGGACATGGGGTCTACCGAGTCCCTCGAGGAGTTGTGTAGCGCGCATCCCGAGCTCGCTCCGACTCTGAGGCGACTCAAGTCGGACTTGGACGCGCTTGCGTCGCTTTGCGATCCCTCGGCCGCCGACCTGCCAGCCGCGGAACTCCACGGAGCTGCCGCACTCGAAGACTATCCACGCGCTGTGCGTCAGACGCTCGAACGACTGGAGCGCACCGCCACGGAGCGGCGCCGCTACCGCTTGCTGGGCGAGGTAGCGCAGGGAGGGCAGGGTGTCATCCTGCGTGTGTGGGACGAGGACCTGCGCCGAACACTGGCGATGAAGGTCGTGCTCGGCGCGAGCGGCTCGCACTCGTCGGGCAAGACGCCGCATGTCAAACCGCGAACGCTGGGACGCTTCCTGACCGAAGCACAGATCACGGGGCAGCTCGATCACCCCGGCATCGTCCCGGTGCACGAGCTGGGCATCGACTCCGACGGACGCGTGTACTTCACGATGAAGCTCGTGAAGGGTCGCGACCTTCGACGCATCTTCGAGCTCGTGCGCGACGAACAAGAAGGTTGGAGCCTGACGCGCGCGCTCGGAGTGCTGCTGAAGGTGTGTGACGCGATGAGCTTCGCGCACTCGCGCGGAGTCGTGCACCGCGACTTGAAGCCCGCCAACGTGATGGTCGGCGAATTCGGCGAAGTGTACGTGATGGACTGGGGCGTGGCGCGCGTGCTGCGCGGCAGCGACGTGACGGACGACGACGATCCGTCGGAGACGCAGGAGCTCGACCCGGTCACGCGCGAAGGAACGGTCGTCGGAACTCCGGCCTACATGTCGCCCGAGCAAGCGCG
>JANLUN010000440.1:0-3159 GCA_031363505.1 Planctomycetota bacterium
GGACGCGCTCCAGCAGGCACAGAGCGAGATCCTCACCGCAGGAGTGAAAGAGCGCTTGTGGGTCCAGGCGGGTCTGGATCTCGGCGTCGATCCCGCACAGGTCGCGCGCATGGTGCGGGATTACTTGGAACGATTGCAGGAGCGGTTCGACGGCGTCGTCGGCCTGGGCGAGTACTTCAAGAGCCTCGATCTCGACTCCACCCAAGCGCGCGAGAAACTCCAAGACGACGTGTACAAGGATGTGTGGGACAACTACACCACCGGGGACGGCGCGCCGGCGATCGGCCGGTTGAATCGCGATACTTACGTGCGTCCGGGACTGTGTCGCTTCCACTATCGGAGCGTGCTCTCCAATCGCCGCGAACTGGCGCAGATCGGCGGGCGACCGCAAGAGGTCGTGCTCCAGTTCTTGATCCTCGATCCACGCCACTTCGACGACTTGGAAGCGGGGCGCGTTCTCGCCGAGCAGTTGCGGGAGCGCATCGAGGGCGGCGAGGACATGGGTCAACTCAACGAGCAGTACGGCGGGATGAAGCGCAACGGCGGAGTGACCGATCCGCTCGACGAAGTGCGGCTGTCGCAAGTCGATTCGACGCTCGGGCCGTTCCTCCACGACGCACGCCCGGGCGACTTGTCGGTCGCGATGGAGTATCGCAACGACAGCCTCTCCACATGGCGCCTCGTGCGCCTCGTCGATCGCACCCCGTCGCAGATCCCCGAGTTCACGTCGCCCGAAGTACAGAAGGCACTGCTGAAGGCGCTGCAGGACGGCCGGCGCGAGTACAGGCGCGACTTCGCGTTCAAGCGCCTGATCATGGGGTCGTACATCTGGCCGCCCGAGCTCGCGGGGGGCGAGCGCCCGAAAGGGAACTGACGCGTTCGCGTCAGCACACGCGCCGGTGAAACGGCGTCATGAACTCGAGCACGTTCGCACGATCGCGCGCGAAGCCAGGCCAACTGCCCGTCGTCTCGGAGCGCACGTTCAGCGTCGACGACGGCATGCCATCCGGCCCCTCGACGCTGATCGTGATCGTGGACGTGCCGAACAAGAACCCTTGCCGTCGCTTGCAAGTCAGCGTCAATCGCTCATCGTCCGCGTTCACGAGCTCCCATCGCGGCAGATCGCTGGCCATCGTCTTGGCCTCTTCGTAGATGCCGGACTTCGAGATCGCGACGCACAACGGTCGGAGATGGAAATGCGCGTTCGCGTTGCTGGTGGAGCAGGATCCGCCCATCGATCGATGACGTTTGTTCCGGGAAGCGCCCGAAGCCCCCGAAACTCTAGGAGCGTAGGCGTGCGCGCCGCCGGGCGCGCCACGCGGGCACGCTACTTGGCCTTCGTCGCCGCGCGGGACAGCTGACTCTTGTAGCGCGCCGCCGCATTCTTGTGGATCACGCCGTGCTTGGCGGCCTTGTCCACTTTCTTCATCGCTTGAGCGAGTCCATCGCGAGCCGCGGTCCCATCTTTCGCGCCGATGACGCGCTTCATGGCGCTCTTCATCGAGCTGCGCGTCGTCTTGTTGGCGGCGCGTGCTTCTTGGTTCTGTCGGTTGCGTTTCTCTGCTTGCTTGCTGTGGGCCATCGTTATCTGAACCGTTCCATCTTGGCGGCTACATCGCGGTAGCCAATGTCGACTTCGAAAATGCGAGCGTAGTGCGCACGCGCGTCGGCCGCATTGCCTTCGGCCTCGGCCAGCGCGCCGAGATTGTACAGGATCTCTTTCGCGCGTTCGTCCACGCTCGGGTGTCCTTCGAGCGCGTGCAGGTACTCCTTGCGCGCCAGGTCGGCGAATCCCTTGCCCTGGAAGCACTGGGCCATCGCGAACTGCGCCTCGCGGCGGCTGCGCGGATCGGCGATCGCCTTCTGCAGCTCGGCCAGGGCGCGATCGAAATCGCGGTTGCGAATCAGCCGGCGTCCGAGCTGCAGCCGCAGCGCCGGATCGCCCGGGCGCAGATCGACGCGCCGCCGCCAATCCTCGATCTCGAGGGTCGCGAGCTCGCTCTCGAGCTTCTCGGCGAGCGCTTCGTCGCCGGCCTTGCTGGCCTTCGAGATCGACTTCTTGTGGATCTTCGTGCGCAGATCGCCCGCCAGGCAGCACAGCTCGAACGAGTCCTTGCGGTAGCTCCACGCGCGCTCGATCCACTCGAGCGCGGACTCCGGATCCTTGAGCTTCTCGTGGGTCTCCGCCAGGCGGATCATGAGGTCGGGATTGGGAGAATCGGCGTAGCGCGCTTCGAGCGCGGTCAGCTCGCTGCGCAGCTCGTCGTCCGAGAGATGTGAGCGCTGTGCGCGCTCGAGCGCCTGGTTCTGCGCCTTGTCCTTGATCTGGTCGCGACTGTGCTGCACGTGATCGGACGCGCTTTGGTGGAGCGCGCGCTCCGCGGAAAGATCCTTGCGCGCCTTGATCGCTTCCTGGTCGCGCGGGTCGGCCTGCAGCGCGCGCTCGTAATACTCGAGCGCCTTGGCGTGATCGCCGAGGCGATACGTCATCGCGCCCGCGCGCTTGAGTCCGTCGGGATTGCGCGGCGCGATCTGCGCGAGGAACTCGTACACCGCGCGCGCCGACTTGAAATGACCGGCGTCCTCCAGCGCGAGCCCGAGCATCAAGTTGGCTTCCTCGTCGAGCGGCTGCAGCGCGAGATAGGTCTCGACCACTTTGATGCACGCGTCGTGGCGACCCGCTTTTCGCATGGCCTTGGCGACGGCGAGAGGTCCCGCTCCACCGATCGCGCGCAAGAAACCGCCACTCTTCTTGCCTTCCGCGCGCTGGCGCAGCGCCTGGCGCAAGCCCGCGCGCGCGTCGCCCTGATCCGGCTCGATCTCGAGGATCGACTGGTAGAGCTCGACCGCGAAATCGTAGTTGCGGCGGCGCACCGCCTCTTCCGCCTTCTGGAGCTGCTTCGAGTAATCCACGTGGGGCTTGGCCGGAGCCAGCGCGAGCATGGCCCTACCCGCGAAACTGCCGCTGGGTGCGCGTTCCGGCCCCCATATGTTCTGCAATGGGGGCGAGGAGGATAGGCGTGGTGCTGCAGAGCGTCAACGAACCTCTCGGACGGACGCCTCGGCTAAACTACAATTCAAATCAGCCGTCGCATGTCGGCGCCGCAGCAGGGCACCGATCGCGCCTCGAAACCTCTCTCCATGAGCGCAGAACTCGAA
>JANLUN010000480.1:0-4477 GCA_031363505.1 Planctomycetota bacterium
CGCGCCGAGCGCGAGGCCGATCGCGAGCGACGACACGACGAGCGCCGTGCCGCCGTGCGAGATGAACGGGAGCGGCATGCCCTTCGGCGGCGCTAGGCGCGTCACCACTTGAACATGCACCATCGCCTGCAGCGCGACCGAGAGCAGGAGACCGAACGCGCACAGCGCGCAGTAGCGATCGCGAATCGCGAGCACGAAGCGCAGCCCGTACCAGACGAGCCCGAGCAAGAGGCCGAGGACGAGCCAGACGCCGACGAGGCCGAGCTCCTCGCCGACAAGCGCGAGCACGTAATCGGATTCGAGGTACGGCACGCGTGCGTTGCGAAAGAGGCCCTGCCCGAGCCCGACGCCGAAGAAGTCGCCGCTCGCGAGCGCGTCCGCGGTGCGATCGACTTGGCTGTTCGTCGAGTGACCGAACCACATCAGGACGCGTTGGCGCACGTACGACACGAAGGTGAGCAGCAGGAGAAAGGCCGTGCCGCCGAGTCCGACGACGGGACCCGCGACGTGCCACGACTGCGCGCCTCCCACCCACATCGTTCCGAAGAAGCACGCCAAGAAGAGCAGCGCGCCACCGAGGTCCGTCTCGACGAGGATCAGCGCGAAGAACACGAAGCCGAGCGCGAGCATCGGCAACACACCGCGGCGCATGTCGCGCACCGCCGGTCCGAGGCGGATGCAACGATCGGCGACCCACAGGATCATCACGATGCGCGCGAGTTCCGACGGTTGGAAGCTGAGCGAGAATCCGGGCACGACGAGCCAGCGATTCGCGCCGTTCTTCGGATCCGCGAACCCGGGCACGAACACCAGCACGAGGCACAGCCCGGTGAACACCACGAGCGCGGGAATTGCCCGCCGCAGTCCTTCCGGACCGATCCGGTAGCCGAGCAGCAGCGCACCGATCGCGGCGATGCGAAAGCGCATCTGGCTCGTGAAGATGTTCCAGAAGTCCGCGCTGCTCTGCGTCGTCGCTGCGTGATTCGCTTGGATCATCAAACCCAGGCCGAGGAGCGCGAGCACGCACAGGAAGAGCCCGATCGCGGGCCGCGTCGGATCGGCGGTCTCCGCGCTCTTCGTCATCGAGTCGAAGCGCTCGAGGATCGTCAGCTGCTTCTCGCGCGGGCGAGTGACGCCCTCGGGCAGAGCCACGGTTCCGTGGAAGCGTGCCATCAGCGCACCTTGATGAGGGCTAGGCTCGCCATCGCGCACGCAGCCGCGACGATCCAAGCGCGAACGACGATCGTGACCTCGTGCCACGGCGGCGGCGCGGCGTGGAAGATGCCGCCGTGCAGTTGCAGTCCGTGGTGGACGGGCGCGCACGTGAAGAGCCTGCGGCCCTTCGTGAACTTGAACCAGCGCGTCTGCAGGAAGCTCGAGCCGAGCTCCGCGAAGAACACGAAGCCGATCAGCGGGAGCACGAGCTCCTGCTTCGCGACCATCGCCATCCAGCCGAGGAGACCGCCGAGCGGCAGCGATCCCGAGTCGCCCATGAACACCTTGGCGGGGAACGCGTTGTACCAGAGGAAGCCCATGCACGCGCCGCACAACGCGCCGCCGACGACCGCCATCTCCGACGCCGCTTCGATGTGCGGCAGGTTGAGATACCGCGTCATGTCGGATCGACCGGTGATGTAGCAGAAGATCGCGAGCGTGAGGCCCGAGATGATCAAGCAGCCCGCGGCGAGACCGTCGAGGCCGTCCGTGATGTTGCACGCGTTCGACGTACCGACGACGACGAGCCACTCGAACGCGACGAACAAGAAGAGGCCGAAAAGACCGAGCCCGGCGAGCCCGATGCTCACGTCCTTCAAGAACGGCGGATACAGCGCGAGCAGCGTCCCGCGTCCGCTCGTCGTCGCGAAGTAGCCGAGTGCGGCCAATGCGGCGAGCGCGACGACCGACAGTCCGAGCATCTTCGCGCGCGGCGTGAGGCCCTTGGACTTCGGAATCGTGAGCTTCTTGTAGTCGTCGACGAAACCGACTGCGGCGAATCCGGCGGTGAGGAGCACGCCGAGCACGACGTGCAAGTTGTCGAGCCGGCCCCACAGGATCACGGACGCCAGCAGCGCGGCGACGAGGAAGCTCCCGCCCATCGTCGGCGTGTTCTTCTTCCCCATCTTCTCGGAGAGCTGCGCGAGCTCGAGCGAGTCGGTCTTCGTCACGTCCTCACCGACCTTGTGGCGCCGCAGCCACGCGATCGTCGGCCGTCCCCACCACAGCGCGAGTGCGAACGCCGACAGCGCCGCCATCGCCATGCGGAACGAGATGTAGCCGAAGAGCTGCAGCCCGAAGACGTCGTCGAGGATGCCCGGGATCATGCGAGCCTCGCGGCGCACCCGGCGACGGTCGCAGTCGGCGAGCCGAAGAGCTCGCCCGATGAAGAGCGCGTGAACACGGCTGGCCTTTAGGCCGCGTCCTCGCGCTTCAATTGAACGAGGTGCGTGACGAGACGATCGAGGCCCGTGCGACGGCTGCCCTTGACGAGCACGACGTCGCCTTCGCACAGAAGATCCGGCACGCGGCCGATCGCTTCTTCGGTGTCTTCCATGTGCACGACTCGGTCGAGCGGCATGCCGCCGGCGAGCGCGCCCGCGGCGGTCGCACGCGTGAGCTCGCCGACCAAGACGATCGAGTCGAGGCCGGCGGCCGCCGCTTCACGTCCGATCGCGTAGTGCATCTCGGCCGCGAGCCCGCCGAGCTCGAGCATGTCGCCGAGCACGAGCACGCGCCGCTTGTGACCGTGCAACCCCGCGAGAACGCGCACGCTCGCGCGCGCGGACTCGGGATTGGCGTTGTAGCTGTCGTCGATGATCGTCCACTGGCCGGCTTGCAAGCGTTCCATGCGACGGCGCGTCGGCGAAAGGCGCGAGACCGCGGGCAGCACGTCGTCGAGCGATTGACCGAGTCCGCGGCACGCGGCGAGCGCGGCGAGCAGGTTCTGCACGTTGTGCAATCCGAGGAGCGGCGACGTGACTTCGCGGCCTTCGAGCCGGAACGTCGTCCCGCCCGGATGGAACCAGACGTCGGTCGCGTTGAGATCGCCCTCGCCATCGACGCTAAAGGTAATGACGCGCGCCGGGGTCATCTCGCGCAGCGCCGGCGTCCAACGGCAATCCGCGTTGAGCACGCAAAATCCGTCCGCGGGGAGGCTCTTCGGGAGAGCGCCCTTCTCTTGCGCGATCCCTTCGACGGAGCGCAGTCCCTCGAGGTGCGCCGCGCCGATGTTCGTGATGATGCCCGCCGTCGGACGCGACGTGCGGCAGAGGCCCGCGATCTCGCCGGGGTGATTGGTGCCCATCTCGACGACGAGCGCTTGCGTGCCTTCGTTCGCGAGGAAGAGCGTGTGCGGCACGCCGATGTCGTTGTTGAACGAGTTCGGGGAGCCGACGACGCGCGCACGCGGCGTGAGCAGCGAGATCAAGATGTTCTTCGTGCTCGTCTTGCCGCACGAACCGGTGATGCCGATCACCGGCGCAGCCAGGCGCCGACGATGCCACAGCGCGAGGTCCGACAGCGCCGTGCGCGGGCAGCGGTGCAGTAGGACCGGCATGTCGCGCGGCAATTCGCCGACGATGGACGGAGAGGCCCCGTCGTCGTCCTTGAGCATGAGGCCTGCAGCACCCCGCTCGACGGCTTGAATCGCGAACCGGTTGCCGTCGAAGTTCGGCCCCGAGAGCGCGAAGAAGAAGTCGTCCGCGGCGAGCGAGCGCGTGTCCGTGCTCACGCCGCGGATCTCGCGCAGCGAGTCGCCGCGCGCGAGCTTGGCGCCGGTGGAATCGACGATGTCCTTGATCTGGCAGAGTTTCATCGCAATGCCTCGCTGGCCACTTGGCGGTCATCGAACTCGAACACGTCGGACCCGATCGTCTGCGTCGTCTCGTGACCCTTGCCGGCGATCAGCACGACGTCGCCGGGGCGCGCGGCGTCGATCGCGCCGTGGATCGCGCGCTTGCGGTCGGGTTCCAACACGCGCCGCGCGAGCGGCGGATCCATTCCAGCCACGATCTCGGCGATGATCCGCTCGGGATCCTCGCTGCGCGGGTTGTCGCTGGTGATCACCGCGACGTCCGCGAACTCGTTGACGACGCGGCCCATCGGGCCGCGCTTGCCGCGGTCGCGATCCCCGCCGCAGCCGAACACCACGATCAAGTTGCCGCGGCGCGCGGATCCGGACGACACTCTGGGCGACGCTCCACCCGCGCCGCCGCCGGACACGGCCCCGACGGGGATCGCCTTGCGCTCCGTGAGCGAGCGCTTGACGACACGGCACACGTTCTCGAGCGCTGCTTCGCTGTGCGCGTAATCGACGAGCACGCTGAAACCGCGATCGCCGGTGGGCACGGGTTCGAGCCGGCCCGGTGCACTGGTGGCAGTGGCGAGTCCCTCCAACACATTGGACGGACTCGCCCCCGACAGCAGCGCCGCAGCCGCGGCGGCAAGCGCGTTCTCAACGTTGAAACGACCAGCCAGCGGA
>JANLUN010000501.1:0-7023 GCA_031363505.1 Planctomycetota bacterium
GCTCCGCGTCGACGAGCGTTGGGTCGTCGCCAAGTATCTCTCCGACAAGAGCGATCACTGGAACGACGAATCGGGCTGGACGGTGGATCACCGGCCCGAGATGCACGCGATCGCGTTCGTCAGCGAAGCGATCAAGGCGCGACCGAAAGTCACGAAGAAGGAGAACAAGAAGGGCGAGACTGAAATCCTCGTCGAGTACGAGAGTCCCTTCAAGGACTACAAGGACTTCATGGCGCGCCGCTACACGGGTGGCGGTTATCACATCGCGTCCGAAGAAGAGACCAAGGTCGGCGACGTTTCGGTCACGACGCTCGAGATCAAAGTCGAACGCGGTTCGCGCGAAGGGCCGAAGCGAATCATCACGTGGATCTACCACGTACCCGACGTCGACCTGGCCGTGCACTTCGAGTGCCTCGAGGACGCGTATCCGAAGCTGAAGTCCGAGTTCCAGCGTTGTCTGCGCTCGTTCCGCGCGATTCCGCGGTCGGGCGCGAGCCTGTTCGAGGCCTCGACGCCGGGACGGCGCCTCACGTTCCTCGACCTCGAGGAGCTGACGCCCGACGAACGCAAGGTGCACAAGTCCGCGATGGAGCGCGAAGCGCACGAGAAGGCGAGCGCGAACGTGCCCGACGGTTGGACGGTGAAGAAGATCGGACGCTTCCTCGTGATCAACCACACCGACGACAAGTACGCCAAGAAGGTCGTCGAGCAAGCCGAAGCCGTCTGGCAATACCTCGAGGCGAACTTCGCTTTCATCGGCCCGGGCGAGTACGTGCGCTCGCCGATCATCCGCATCTGCAAGGACTTCGACGAGGAGAAGACGTACTACACGTCGCAGGGCGACTGGACCTGGAACAACCTCGAGATCTTCACCCACAAGGACTACGGCGGCTCGAACAGTTGGGAGATGGAGTGGGTGAATCGCCGCGTCGCGGAACTCTGGTTCGAGGACCGCGATCGCACGCTGTACTGGTCGTTTCCGCAGTGGCTCGACGCGGGGCTCGACCAGACGCTCGGTCAGGCGCGCAGCAAGAACGGACGCATCGACTTCAAGACCGACGCCTGGGATCGCGAAGGCGTACGTGCGGCGGCGCGCGAGGGACGCGCGCTCGCGCCGCGCGAGCTGATGAACATGTCGGGTGAGGACTTCTTCGAGGACTACGTGCACCGGCAAGAGGCGGGCGCGCTCGTCGCGTTCTTCCTGACGGGCGCCGCGTCGAAGAACAAGCAGACGAAGGACGTGCTCACGGACTACCTCAAGAACCTGAAGTCGGTCGTCGACGCCGTCGAGAAGGAAGCGGAAGCGTCGGAGGGCAAGACGAAGGACGACGAGCCGAAGACCGAGGAAGACGAAGACGAGGCGTTCAAGAGCGAACGTCAGGCTTGGAAGAAGCGCGAGAAGCGCATCATGGAAGAGGTCTGGCACAAGACGTTCAGCGGCTGGACCGACTTCGAGTGGAAGCGCTTCGAAGAGATCTACTTCAAAGCCATCAATTGAGCTTCTCCCTCGTGCGTCGATCGTTCGCCATCGCGCTCGCACTGATTCTCTGCGCTCGCTGCGCGGGCGGAGAGGACATCCTGTGCCTCAAAGACGGTCGCGTCGTCGAAGGTCCCGTGCCGGCGATGAAGCGGACCGAAGCGGGCATCGAACTCACGTACCGCAACGGCACCGTGCTCGTGCCGACCGAGCTGATCCAAGGCGCGGTGCTCGCCGCCGATCCGATTGAAGCTCCGCGGAACGCCGAGGAGCAAGAGAAGGCGGTCAAGGGATACGTGCGCTTCGAAGGCCGCTGGGTCACGCCCGCGCAGCGCGACGAGCTCTTGAACAAGCGTCGCACCGAGCAACAGAAGCTCCTCGAGGAGATCCGCGATCACGGCGAATGGCGCACGCGCTCGACGGAGGACACGCGCTACTTCCGCTTCGAATACACGGTGCCGAAGACCGTGTTCGGGGCCTACCGCGATTCGATGGAGGCGTACTTCGCCGAGTTCGCGCGCGCGTGGAAGATCAAGCCGCCCAGCAAGACGGATCGCTTGCCGGTCTGCTTTCACGCCGACGAAGAGAGCTTCCACCAGGTCTCGGGAGCGAGGGGCGGCGTGAAGGGTTGGTTTCGCTACGTGCGCCCGTGGGAGCTGAACATCTACTACGACCGCCTCGATCCGCGCTACAGCACCGAGGTCTTGTTCCACGAGGCCAATCACTATCTGCAAAAGCTGATCGACCTCGAGTTCGCCTACCCTCACTTCCCCGGTGAAGCGCTCGCGGAGTACTACGGCGCGAGCGAGTGGGATCCGGTCGCGAAGAAGCTGACCGTCGGGCTGATCCAAGAAGGCCGGCTCGTCGAAATCCAAACCGACATCGCGGCCGGCGAGCGGATGCCGCTCGACAAGCTGCTCTCCGAGAAGGATCTGTACGACCACTACAACTGGGGCTGGTCGCTCGTGCACTTCCTGATGAACGACGATCGTTACGCGCCGAAGTTCCAGAAGTTCGTCTTCGCGCTCGCCAAGGACAAGGACGTGAAGCGGTACGCGCTCGGCGTCGACAACTTGAAGACCGTCACCGGCGACGAGGTCTTCAAGACGTTCATGCGCGAGCTCGGGCTGAAGGACGGAGCCGCTCTGCGCAAGGTCGAGAAGGAGTGGTACGACTACATCGACACGAAGCTCGACGTGAAGTCGACGCGCGGGATGGAGCGGGCCGGGATCCAGGCCTTCGCACAGAATCGCCCGCTGCGCGCGCTGCGCATGCTCAAGGAATCGGTCGACTCAGGGAGCCGCAATCCGCTCGCGCTGCACACGTACGCGAAGCTCCTCTACTTCAAGAAGAAGCAGCGCGACGAAGCGCGCGCGGTCTGGAAGCGCTGCGCCGAGGTTGATCCGCTCGACGGCCGTTTCTACGCCTGGATCGGTCACACGCTGCTGGTCGAGAATCCGAAGAAGGACGAGGAGCGCGAGGGCAAGCGGCTGCTCGAGCTCGCGAAGGAGCTCGGCTACGACAACCCGCTGCTCGAAGTTCAGTTCGCGGAGCTCGAAGCGGCGAAAGGCGACGACTGACGCGCGTTCGCGTGCGTTGCCGCGACCGCGAGCACGAGTGCCGCGAGCGACAACCACGCGGCGATCTTCGGCCCCGCGTCGACGGCGGCGATGCTCGCCTCGGGGAGCGGCGGCGCGCGCGGCGGCTCGAACCGCTCCGGCGCGCTCGCCATCCGCTCGGCGAGCGGCACGACGGAGGGATGCGGGAGAAGTGCGCGATCGAGAAGCGCCGCCCACGACACCGCGAACGCCGCGGGATCCCCGCTCGGACGCTGCATGTCGCTCCACGCGATCTCGATGCGACCGGGCCCGTGCGTGACGATGCGCACGTCGCCGTGCTCGAGCCACGTCTCGAGATCGCCGTCGTCGTCCGACACACGCGCGCTGCCGCGCACGACACCGTGCGCACGCCAGCCGTCGCGGCCGGTATCGATCGTGTGCTCCGGGCCGTCAGGTGCGCGGCGCAGCGTGAGCAGGGCGCCGACCGCGGAGGGCGAGCCGGGTTCGTACGCGAGACCGCGCGCTTCGGTCCACGTCGCGACGAATGCATCGATCGGCTCCGGCAGCTCGCTCGTCGCGACCACGCGCGCGGGGCGTGCGCCGCCGGCGATCTCCTCGATTCGCTTGCCGTCCCAGTCGAACCGTGTCGTGCCCACGACCGAGATCGGGCCGTGAGACGGCTCGATCGCGGCCGCGCTCACGCCCGCGGTACGCGGCTCCTCGGCGAGCGGCGAGCGCGAGAGCCACAGCGTGCCGGCTCGATCTTCCTCCACGAATCGCGGTCGTGATCGCGGAATGCGCGGCGCGCGGAGCCAATCGCTCGGCATCGACCGACCTTCGCTTCGTTCGTCGCGCCAGCCGCCTGGCGCTTGCCACAGCACGCGGTCCGCGCGCGCGACATTCTCCGCGAGCCAGCGTTCGACCGCGCGTGCGGCCGCGGCGATCGGCAGCTCACCCGCCGCGTTCGCGCGGTACATCGTCGGACTGCGGTCGACGACGATTCGCCACGTGAGTCCGGTCGAAGCCTGCGCTGGCCGCGGCCCCGCGAGCGCGATCGCGCCGAGTGTCAACGCGATCGCGAGCAGAACGAGCGCGAGGCTGATCGGACCGCGCGGCCGCGCGCCGGAACGCGAGATCGGTGGCGCGACCTCTTCCCAGAGCGCGAGCGTGCCGGTCGCGACCGTCCGCCAGTGCGGCCGTGCGCGCGCGAGCCAGAGCACGATCGCGGGCAACGCCAGCGCGAAGAGCCCGAGCGGCCGCGTCCACTCGATGCCGAGGAACACGAGTGCGAGCGCGTTCATCGGACGAGGACTTCCGTGAGCAGCGCTTCGAAGGCGCTGTCGCTCGGCACGGCGCGGAACACGGCGCGGTGACGAGCGCACGCCACACGCCACTCTTCTTGTTCGCTCGCAAGTCGCGCCAGATAGCGCGCGGTCGTCGCTGGATCGTTTGCTACGTCGAGCGTGCGCGAGCTCTCGGGGTCCCACCAGCGGACGTGCTCGATCGTCGGCGGATCGAGCTCACACGGCGCGAGGACTTGGAACACGCCGAGCCAGCGCCGACCGCGTGCGATCGAGAGCACGTCGCGCGGCTTCCGTCCACGCAGATCCCCCACCACGAACACGCGCGCCGCATCGGCGAGAGCGGGGCCGTGCGCCGGAAGGACGCGCGCCTCGTCGACTCCTTCCGCGACCAAGCTCTCCAAGAAAGAGACGACGCGCGGCAGCTCGCGGCGCGCCTGCACACGGACCTCGCGTCCGTTCGACGCGACGACACGCGCCTCGCCTTTCGATGCGACGGCGACCGCCGCGATCCCGGCGGCGATCTCCGCGGCCAGCTGCAACTTGCCCGGCGGACCGGCGCCCATCGATGCGCTCGTGTCGATCCACACGAGCCAGTGTTCCGCTGATTCTCGACGGCCGACGCGCACGTACGCTTGATCGAGACGCGCGTAGAGATTCCAGTCGAGGCGCCGCAAGTCGTCGCCCGGTGTATACGGCCGGTGGAACGCGAACTCGCCGCTGCTGCCCGCGAGTCCCGCGCGCCCACCGCCTTCGCGCCGCTCGTGCATCGCACGCACGGTGAGCGCGAAACGGTCGAGCCGTGCCGCGAAGCGCGCGTCGAAGCGGACGTTCGGGAAAAATACGGTGTCAGACACTTTGTTTCGCGCGCCGGGTGCTGGAGTTTTGGCGATGCGGGCTCCGAAAGAAAGTACCCGACACGATAAGGTCGCCGAGACGTGCTGAAGCGAATCCAGATCGCGTGGCGAGCGAGGGGCCTCGAGAAAGCGCTGCGCGCGATCTCGCAGCGCGAGGACGCGGCTCTCGCGCGCGCTGGCGCACAAGTCTTCTCCGGCCTGCGCCACGGCGATGCCGCGACCGGCGCCGGCCCGAGCACCGATCGGCTCGCTGTCCTCGTCGACCGCGATGCCGCGCGCGCGGGAGCTCTCGAACGATCGCTGGCCTTGGATCGGCGCGATTTCGCCGAGGCCTCGCAGCTCGCGCGCTGGGCCGTGATCGGTCGCGGGATCCTCGACCGCGCGGCGCTGCGCGATCGCGCGAAGCGCGACGATCGCGAACGCACGGAGCTCGAACGTGAGCTCGGCCGGCTCGCGCTCGACGACGCGCATCCAGAGTTGCGCGCGCTCGTGCCCAAGGACCGCGCCAACGAGGTCGCGCTCGTGCGCGACGAGGCGCGTGTCACGCGGGAAGCCATCGCGACGCTGATCGAGCCCTACGGCGGGCAGCCGTTGCCGACTGGGCTCGCGGTCACGCTGCGCGAAATCCAGAACTTCCTCGGCTTCGTGTGGGATCAGCTCTCGAAACGCCTGTTCTTGCGCGCGCCGGCGCTCGCAGGATTGCTCGTCGGTTGGTGGCTCGGCCAGCGTTTCAGCGATTCGGCGATCGTCGCGTGGGCGCACGAGCACATCGGTCTCGACCTGCGCGGAACGAGTGAGAAGCGCTGGCACGAGACGCTCTCGTTCTGGTTGCCGCTCTTCGCGGCGGCGCTGTGTTCCTACGTGGGATGGGTGATCGCCGGCCGCGCGCAGCACAAGTACGCGTCACCGGACGAGGCGCCGTAGCTCGCGGAGACTAGGACGCCGGCACGCGCGCGACGTCACGCATTCGAGCGCGGTCTGCACGGAGAGCGCGAGTCGCTCGCGGCGTGCAGAGAAACCCGAATCGAAGCACACGCTCGGGCTCTGCGAAACTGGCGAGCAGCACGATCCACGGTGAAAGTCACGCGGAGATCTCGCCTCGCCGCGAGGAAGCCAGCCAACTGCCGTCGTCCCGCCGTCTCTCCGAAGTGCGGACATTCCGATTGCGCGCGTTAGGATCTGCGGCCCCGGAGGCCGCCATAGCTCGCGCCGACAATCACGAGGAAGACGAGCCAAACCAGCCGGGCTCTTTCGCCGCGCGACTGAAGCGCAAGTACGGCGCGGGAGTCGACCCCGAGGTGTCGCTCGACCAAGCGGCTCGCGCAGAGGACAGCGCGCCGAGCGGCGCTTCGAGCGAGCTCTTGCGTCGGCTTTCCGATCACTCGCTCACGGAGTCGCGCTACAAGCTGCAAGGCGAGATCGCGCGCGGCGGGATGGGCGCGATCTTGAAAGTGTGGGACGAGGATCTGCGCCGCACGCTGGCGATGAAGGTGATCCTGGGCAAGGCCGACACGCGCGGCGCATTCCCTCGCGCCGATTCCCCTGCCGACGGCGGCACGCCGGCCGTCGACACGCGCACTCTCGGCCGCTTCCTCGAGGAAGCGCAAGTCACCGGCCAACTCGATCACCCCGGCATCGCGCCGGTGCACGAGCTAGGTCTCGACAACGACGGGCGCGTGTACTTCACGATGAAGCTCGTCAAAGGGCGCGACCTCAAGCACATCTTCGACCTCGTGTTCGAGGGCCAGGAAGGTTGGAACGAGACGCGCGCGCTCTCGGTGATGCTCAAGGTGTGCGAGGCGATGGCGTACGCGCACACGAAAGGCGTG
>JANLUN010000513.1:0-3921 GCA_031363505.1 Planctomycetota bacterium
GACCGAGACGTTGATAAAGAGGTGCGCGCTGAAATACAGCGCGATCCCGCCGACGACGAGTCGCGAGAAGCGGTCGCGCACGCCGCTCGCGCTCCCCATGATCAACACGATCATCAACGCGTACAACGTGAGCACGATCGCAGCGCCGAACCAACCCGCTTCCTCCGCCACGACCGCGAACACCGAATCACAGTCGCGCTCGGGCAGATATCCGCCGCGGTTCGAGATCCCTTCGCCGAGCCCCGTGCCGAACACTCCGCCGTTTCCGATCGCCGGACAGCGGCGGTAGTTGAACCACACGATCGTCTTGACGCGCTTCTTCGCCTTCGCGGCCGCGTCGCGCATCGCCCGTGCATCGGCGAGAGTGCCCGCGAGCGGCTTCTCGCACGCGACGTGCTTGCCGGCTTCGATCATCGCGATCGAGGCGTCCTTGTGCGCATCGTTCGGCGTCGCGACGTCGACGAGGTCGACGGCGGGATCCTCGGCGATCGAGCGCCAGTCAGTCGTCGAGCGCTCCCAACCGAATTGGCGCGCGAACGCCACGAGCGAGCGCTCATCGCGACCGGCCACCGTGTGCAACACGGCTGCGCGCGGCAAGTCGAAGAAGCGATTCGCCTGCCCCCACGCGTTCGAATGCGCGCGGCCCATGAACTTCTGGCCGATCAGCGCGACGTGGATCGGACGAGGACTTGTGCGGAGCGCCGTCATGGGCCGACGCATTGGAGTGTTCGCCACACGACGGTTCAAGCTGCAGACCCTCGCGCTGGCATGTGGCCCGTCATGAGCTGCGCTCGCTGCCCGCGCTGGACGCGAAAGCTCGCGTGGGTCGCGCACAGCCAGTCCGCGGCCACCCACTGGGACCGATTCGAGCAGAGCGCCACAGCGACCGCGTCGGTATCTTCACCGCATGGACGCTCGCTCCGCATCCACTCCACCGACTCCCGACGATCCCAAGTCCTTCGCCGCGCGGCTGAAGCAGAAGTACGGCGCAGGCGTCGATCCGGAGGTGTCGCTCGACGCAGCAGCGGGCGACGCCGAGGAGCGCACGCCGAGCGGTGCATCGAGCGAGCTCCTGCGGCGGCTCTCTGATCACAGTCTCAAGGAGTCGCGCTACACCCTCGAAGGCGAGGTCGCGCGCGGCGGGATGGGCGCGATCCTGCGCGTGTGGGACAGCGATCTGCGCCGTCACTTGGCGATGAAGGTGATCCTCGGCCGCGGCGACGCGCCCCAGTCGCGCTCGAACGGCGGCACGCCGCAAATCGAACCGACGCAACTCGCACGCTTCCTCGAAGAAGCGCAGGTGACCGGACAGCTCGATCACCCCGGCATCGTGCCCGTGCACGAGCTCGGGCTCGATAGCGAAGGCCGCGTGTACTTCACGATGAAGCTCGTGAAGGGGCGCGACTTGAAGGCTGTCTTCGATCTCGTGTTCGAGTCGAAGGAAGGCTGGAACGAGACGCGCGCCTTGTCGGTGATCTTGCGTGCGTGCGAAGCGATGGCCTACGCGCACAAGAAAGGCGTGATCCACCGCGACATCAAGCCCGCGAACATCATGGTGGGCAACTTCGGCGAGGTGTACGTGATGGACTGGGGTCTGGCGCGCGTGCTGGGCCAGAAGGATCGCCACGACATCCGCATCGCGACGGAGTTCGCGAGCTCGCTCGCATCGGTGAAGACCGAGCGAAGCGAGGAGCGCGAGGAGCTCTCCGACTCTCCCATCGTGACGATGGACGGCGACGTGATGGGGACGCCGGCGTACATGTCGCCGGAGCAAGCGCGCGGCGAGATCGAGAAGCTCGGCCCTCGTTCGGACGTGTATTCGATGGGCTCGCTGCTCTACCACTTGCTCGGCCGGCGTGCGCCGTACACGCAGCCGGGCATGCGGGCGAGCAATCGCACGGTGCTCGCGATGGTGCTCAACGGTCCGCCGACCAAGCTGTCGTCGCTGCGCAGCGACGTGCCCGCTGTTCTGGCGGCGATCGTCGAGAAGGCGATGGCGCGTGAAGCGCAGAAGCGCTACGCGGACACGCTGGCACTGGCGGAAGACTTGCGCGCGTTCTTGGAGCACCGCGTCGTCGGCGCGTACGAGTCGGGCGCCTGGGCGGAGACGAGGAAGTGGGTCGAGCGGAACAAGCCGCTGGCGGCGTCGCTCGCGGGCGTAATTGTGCTGCTCGCTGGTGGATTGACGACCAGCCTGATCTTCAAGGCGCGGGCCGATCAGAACGCGGCGCGCGCCGACGAAAGCGCGGCGCTCGCATCGAGGCGCGCCGACGAGACGGCCGAGCAAGCGCGGATCGCGAAGACGAACGAAGCTCGCGCATTGACCGGCGAGACCGAAGCCAAGCGTCAGGAAGAAATCGCGAAGACGAATGCGGATCTCGCCGAGGAACGGCGACTGACCGCCGAAACGAACGAGCAGACGGCCAAGCGCGAGAAGTCGAACGTGTTGCGATTGTCGGCGTTTCAGACGCTGGACGACCTGACGAGCGAGGCGGACGCGTTGTGGCCCGCGGAGCCGAGCATGGTCGATCGCTATCGGGCGTGGATGACGAAGGCTGAGACGCTGGTGGCGAAGATCTCGGAGTTTCGTGAGTCGTTGGTGGCGATCGAGGCGCGAGCGCTGCCGCAGACGGACGAAGAGCGCGAGGCCGCGCGGCGAAGTCACCCGCGTTCGACAGAGCTGGATCAGAAGCAGGCGCAGCACTTGTGGTTGTCACGCATGCTCGGCGAGGCGGCCTGGCCTTCGGAGTCGAGCGTCGAGGTGGAGCTCTCGACGGAAACGTCGCTCTTCGTCTCCGCGCAGGCTGCGGATGCGAATGCGTTGAATGGTTTGGCGTGGACGTTGGTGGATCCAGAGAAGCCGGAGTACGGATCGGAAGTGAAGGCGCTGCTCTTGGCGCGTCGTGCGGTGGCACTTTCGATCGAGACGGAGCGTGCGGCGAACCGCGACACGCTGTCGTGGGCATTGTTCAGACTGGGTCGCTTCGACGAAGCGTTGGCGGAGGAGCGCCGCGCGCTCGACGAGGCGGGCGAGACGAAGCGCAAGGAATACGAGGGCTACGTGGCGAAGCTCGAGTCGGCGGTGAAGCGTTGGCAAGGCGACGAGCGGGCCGAGCGTGTGAAGGAGCGAGAGGCGGCTGCCCTCGCCGTGACGGCGCTCGAATCGGAAGTCTCCCAGCGACGCGATTGGCGCCTCGCTGACGACGACGATCGTTGGTGGCACGCGCAGATGGAGAAGCTGATCGCTGCGTTGAGCGCCTTCGCGGACGAGCAGACGGGCCTGATGCGTGGGATCTCGGCCGAGCGCGGCTGGGGAATCGCGAAGCGCCTCGACTTCGCGGCGTCGATCGAGGAACGGAGCGTGAGCGGTGCTGACGCGCGCACGCGCTGGTCGGAGGCCATCGACGCGATATCGCGGAGCGACAAGTACCGCGGCGTGAAGTGGTCGATCGGCGAGCGGTTCACGCCGCAGCTTGGTCTGTTGCCGATCGGCGCGGATCCGGAGTCGGGTCTGTGGGAGTTCGCGCACGTGCAGACTGGCGAAGCGCCGCAGCGCGGCGCGGACGGCACGCTCTTGCTGGCGGAGGATATGGGTCTTGTGCTCGTGCTGATTCCAGGTGGGACGTTCGCGATGGGCTCGCAGAGCACGGATCCGACAGGACCGAACTACGACCCGCAGGCGGCTGCGAACGAGTCGCCGGTGCACGAGGTGACTCTCTCTCCGTATTTCCTATCGAAGTACGAGATGACGCAGGGCCAGTGGCTGCGCTTCACGGGCCGGAACCCGAGCACCTACGCACTGAGTAGCAACATCGCTGGTCACCAGCACAACCTGCTGCATCCAGTTGAGCAGGTGACTTGGACGGAGTGCATGGAGGTGCTGAGGAGGCTGGGTCTTTCATTGCCGAGCGAAGCGCAGTG
>JANLUN010000538.1:0-11173 GCA_031363505.1 Planctomycetota bacterium
GGGCTCGATCGGGAAGCGATAGCGCTCCATGAAATGCGTGACGTAGTACGCGATCGGGTAGCAGAGGAGCATCGCGAGCAGCGCTCGACCCTCGAATCGCCGCCGCGCGAGCGCGACCGCCCCGGCGATCGACAGCAGCCCGCAGAGCGCGTGCTGCACCCACTTGACCCAGCTGTTCAGATCGTCGAGCGGCCGCTTGTTCCCATCGCGGCGCGGGTCAGACCAGGGCGATTCGCCCATCCAAAAGATCCACACGCGCTTCAGTGAGAGCTGAACGAACCGCACGGGATGCGACGTGATCCACGCGAGCGCCTCGCTCTTGCGCGCGGCGGCGTAAGGCACCTCACCGAGCGCGCGATACGACGCGAACTCGTCCGCATTGAAGCTCGGGTGCCGCGCCCGCTGGTAGTGCCCGTTGGCGTCGTCGTTGTTGCCGACCGCAAGCTCGACGCCCAGGTTCGTCCGCATGCTGAACGCTCCGACCGCGCGCAGATTGCGCAGCATCCAGGGCGCGCACACCGCAAACGCGACAACGCAGAAGATCGCGGCGGAGCGCAGTCCGCGCGCACCGATGCGCGATCCTCCGTGCGCGATCACGATCGCCGCGACCGGCGCGATCGAGAGCGGCGCCGGGTTGACCCACAGCAAGCACCCGAAGCACGCGCCGAGCCACGCCGCGCGACGCAGAGGCGCGCCGCGTCCGTACCGGAAGAGCAACCACAGGACCGCCGTCAACGCGAACGCCGCGAGCGTCGTGTCCCACACCGTGTAGATCGAGTTCCAGACCGACACGGGGTAGAGCGCGAATGCGAGCCCCGCGACCCGCCCGACGCGCGCGTTCCCCAGTGCGGATCCCAGCGCCGCGACGAGCGCGCAAGTCGTGGCGGAGATCGCGGCCTGCAGCGTGAAGAGAATCAGTGCGAACTGCGGCGTCACGCCACCGAGGAGTCGCATCAACTCGCCGAGCAGCGCCGGATAGACGGGCGGCAACCAGGCCGTTGCACCGGACGGCTCGCTCCAGGGCCCGTGCGGACGCATCCATTGGTTCCCGAAGCCGAGTCCGTCCGCGAGCGAGCGACCGATCTCGGTCGCCTCGTATCCGAACGTCCACAGGTCGAACGCGCGGACACGGTTCTCCGAGTCGAGAAACCACAGCGCGAACGCGCGCACGAGAAACGCCAGCGCGACGATCCCCCACATCTCTCGCGCGCTCGTCGCGCGCTGGGTCTCGCGCGCACCCGCCGCGTGCTGCGCCGATTCTCCCGCCAAAGCCGTGTTGGTCACTCGCCCAGCGACGATAGCCGGTGCGCGTGCGCGATCAAGCGATCACGCGCACGATCTTCGTCTGCGCACTCGATCAGTCCTTGCGCACGTTGCCCGAGCCCGCGACCGACGCAGTCACCTTCGGGTCGCCGCTGTAAAACACGTCGCCGCTGCCTTGGATCGCGATCGACAGCGACTCGACGGCGTGCACCGACGCGTCGCCGCTACCTGAGATCTGGACCGAGGCCTCGCGCGCGCACAGCTGAGAAAGTTTGAGATCGCCGGAGCCCGCGATCGACGCCGTGAGCGCGTCGATCTCCCCCCGCGCGCTGATGTCGCCCGAACCCGCGATGCGCGTTTCGAACGGCCCCCCTGTTAGACCGCTGATCTGGACGTCGGCGCTGCCGTTGACGGCCACGCCCGCGAGCGCCGGTGTCGTGACCGTGACCTTCAGGTTCTTGACCGAGCGATACTTGCCGGGCTTCAGACCGATCATGAGACGATCCCCGACGACCTCGGTCTCGAGCTGCTTCACTAGGTTCGCATCGCCATTCACGGCGACGGTGGTCGCTTCGCCGACGCGGACGTTCACGTCGGTCGACCCGTTGACTTCGATGCTCTTGAAGTCCGTGACGGTGCGCACCTCCGTGGTCTCGACCCCGGCGTTGTGGAACTCGTGGTAGTAGTCGCCGTCATCCCAGTCCCAGTCGGCTTCGCCGCCGATGTGGATGATGCAGCTGCTCGAAAGCGCGGAAAAACCAAGGGCCAAGGCCAGGAAGGAAGCGCGGAATGTCATGGGGGTCCTCGAGTCGATGGAGCGTGTGGGCGGCGACCCTAGCGAAAACACGTCGCCGAGAGTCGCCTGGGTTACGAGCGTGCGCTGACGAGATTTCACAGGCGCGCGAGCGGACGAGCAAGCGGTGCCGATGTCGGGCGCGCGGCGAGCCGGCGGATACGCGCTCGGGCCGCGCTCGCGTTACTGGTCTTTGACGACTTCCCCGGATCCCGCGATGGATCGTTTGACGCGCGGCTCACCGCGGTAGCGCACGGATCCACTGCCGAAGACTTGTGCGTCGAGCTCGTCCGAAACGGTCACGTCGACTTGCCCGCTGCCCGCGATCGCAACGTCCGCAGACCTCGCTGCGAGGGAGAACAGCGCCACATCGCCGGAGCCCGCGATGTCGACCTCTAAACGCTGCGTGCGCCCAGCACCCTTGACGTCGCCGGAACCCGCGATGGACACGTCGAACGTGTCGCAGTCGATCCCGATGGCTTGGAGATCGCCGCTGCCGGCCACGGCGACGCCGGTGAGCCGCGGGACGGTGATCTCGAACCGCAGTTCCTTCCGAAACCGATAGCTGCCCGAGTCCATCCCGAGTTCGAGCGTCCCGTCGACCACGCGCGTGCGCACGTGCTCGAGGAGGTTGTCATCTCCGACGATCGTGACCTTCTGCGGCTCTCCGATGCGGACGATCGCCTCGGCGCTGCCTTCGATGCGCACGCGATCGAAGGGCTCGACCGTGCGGGTCTGGGTCGTCTCGACCCCGGAGCCTTCGACTGCAAAGGCCTGCGAACATGCGGACAGAGCGAGCGTGAGCACGACGTGCGGTTTCATGGGGAGCTCCTGTGGGTTGCGAGTGCACTACGGAGCGCGCCCTGCGCACCCAGTCGACTGTTATTCGCTCAGCGCTTGCGATTCGGGGCGCGCGCTCGGCCGCGCACGCGTCAACGAACGAACGCGACGCCCTGAAAGCGCGCGGGCGACGCACCGTGGCTCATCTCCGCGAGCTGGATCGGATTGCCCTTGCCGCAATTCGAAATGCCCCAGAGCTCCGTGTGCGTCGCATCACAGATCGCGTCGCAGGCACCCCAGAAGCGCGGCGTGCTGTCCTGGTAGGTCGGGTCGCGAAGCACGCGCCCGAGCTTTCCGTCCTTGATCTCGTACCCGATCTCGGTCGTGAACTGGAAGTTGAGTCGGCGCTGATCGATCGACCACATCTTGGAAGTGTCGCACAGGACGCCGTCTTCCGTGTCGGCGATGAGCCGCTCGAGCGTCCAGTCACCCGGTTCGAGCGAGAGGTTCGTGATGCGCAGGATCGGCGGGTGGAACCAGCTCTCGGCGCGCGCGCAGCCGCGGCTCTGCGCCTCGCCGATCCTCGCGGACCATTCGCGCGTGGTGTGGTAGCCGACGAAGACACCATCGCGGACGACGTGCCAGCGCTGCGAGCGCACGCCGTCGTCGTCGAATCCGCGCGTGTCGAGACCGCCGGCCATCGTCGAATCCGCGACGAGGTTCACGATCGGCGAGCCGAAACGCAGCCGGCCGAGCGCCTCCGGCATCGCGAACGACGAGCCGGCCAGGTCGACTTCGTGGCCGCAGGCGCGATCCAGCTCGCTCGCGTGTCCGACCGACTCGTGGATCTGGAGCATGAGTTGGCTGCCGAGCAGGATGAGCGAACGGCGGCCGGCCGGGCACGGCTCGGCAGCGCACAGCGCCACCGACTCGTCGCGCAGTCGCGGCCCGTGCGACGGAAGATCGAGCGCCAGCGCGCGCTCGAATCCGCCTGCCTGGTAGTTGCCGCCGAACGATGCCGGAAAACTGCGCCGCTGGACTTCACCGTGCGCCGCGGCGGTAGTCGAGAGTCCCGCGCCGGTGCGAACCAGATGTTGGTAGACGCGCGCGCCGTCGCTCGACGCGAGCCACTGCTCGGATCGTCGGAAACTGAGGTTCGCCTCGCGGACGACGGTCTCGCTCGCGCCGGCGAGCGACGCGTCCGCGGCACGCAGGAGCTCGATCTTCTCTTGCAAGGGCAGCTCGAACGGATCGATCGCGCACGGCGTCGCGTATTCGGCCCGAACCGCTGCGTTCGGAGCGAGTTCGATGGGCGCGCGGCGCACGCGCGCGAGCGAACGCGCGACCTCGACGGCGCGCGCCGCCAGAGAGCGCGCGAGCCGCTCACTCGCGGGGCGCTCGCCCGCACGCCACGCGAGCGGCGCGGCCGCGAATCCGCTGGCGCCGCCGAAGAGAACGCGCACGCCGAGACCGCAGTCCTCGAGCGCGTCGGCCGAACCCATCTGCCCGTTGCGCAGACACAGTTCCTCACGCGTGATGCGTCCCACGCGCGCGTCGGCGTACGACGCGCCCGCCGACAGTGCGCTGTCGACGGCGGCTTGAGCGGTCTCGAACTCGTGAACCATGGTGAGAAGGCGAATCAAAACTCCGTGGTCGATGTAAATCGGAAGCGATCGATCGCAAGCGCCGGCGAAACCACGTCGCCCTCCAGCGCCGAGTTCGAGGCGACCGCCTCGCAGCCGACTCCGACGATGCGCTGGAGCGCGCCGACGAGGCTCTGTGTGAAGCGCAGGTTTTTCACCGCGTGGGTGACGCGGCCGTTCTCGATCCAGTACGTGCCGTTGCGCGTCACGCCCGTGAGCAGGAGCTCGCGCGCTTCGATCAAGTTGACGTAGTGCAGATCGGACACGAAGAGGCCGCGACCGATGCGCGACACGAGCTCGTCCACGCTCGATCCGCCGCACAGGATCGCCAAGTGCTGCGGCCGCGGTCCGTCGGGATGCGGTTGAGAGAGCGCATGTCCGCTGTTCTCGAGCGACAAGCGAACGGCCGTCGCGCGATCGGTGACGGGCCCCGTCGGCGCTCCGCGATCGACCAGGAGAACGCGACGCGTCGGCGTGCCTTCGCCGTCGAACGGAATGCCTTGCAGCAACGGGTGACGCACGTCGTCGACGATCGTCAGGCTCTCCGACAACGCGCGCTCTCCTATGCGACCGCACAGGAATGACGCGCGCTCGAGCACGGCCTGCGCGCCGAAGCCGTGGACCGCGGCGAACGTGATCAACGCGCTGACCGCCGCGGGTTCGAGGACGACAGCGTACTCGCCCGGCTCGATGCCGCGCGGAACGCGCGCGCGCACGGCCTTGTCGACCGCGCGCAGCGCCACGGCCCGTGCGTCGATCGCCGCCGCCCGCGCCGCGATGTGCTGCGCGAAGCCCGAACCGTTCGCCGAGCTCGCCGTCAGCGCGAAGCTCGCGCGCGAGCGCGTGCCGTGCACGGCGCGCCCGCGCGAGTTGCACAGCGCGCGCGAGACGACCTGCGTCGACGCCAGACCCGCGGGGTCCAGAGCGTGCGGCCCGCATGCGTCGAGCGCCGCGCACACCCAGTCGGCCTTCGCCGCGAAGGAATGATCGCGCGTCGTCTCGTCCGCCGCGCTCGACGGCACTTCGACAGGCCCGCCGAGCGGCTCCAGCCGTGGATCGGGGACGCTCGCGCGGGCCAGCGCGAGCGCGCGCTCGAGCGCCGCGTCCGTGTCGCGCGGCGAGAACGTCGCGGCGGTCGCCTTGGCTTCGGAGAGTCCACCGTCCTGACGCACGCGGACTCGGATCGCGACGTCGCAGCGTTCGCGATCCGCGCTCTGCGTCGGGCCGGCGTCTGCGAACCGCACGAAGCGCTCCTCGACCGCATCGACGGCGACCTCGGTTTCGAACGCGGGGCTGCGCGCGACGATCGCGCGCGCCTCCGCGAGGGCTTCCGACGGCTCGATCGGCATGCGCGCGCGACGCTCAGCGCACCACGAAGTTGACGAGGCGCCCGGCGACGTGGATCACCTTCACGACGGTCTTGTCCACCAGGTGCTGTCCGGCGACGGCGCGGGCACCGACTTCGGCCGTCGCGTTGTCAGCGTCCTTGCGGATGCGCAAGTTGCCGCGCAGCTTGCCGTTCACCTGCACGGCGATCTCGACCTCGTCTTCGATCAAGTAGCGCGGATCGGCTTTCGGCCAGCCGGAAAACGCCACTTGTCCGCTCTCGCCCATGCGTGACCAGAGATCTTCGGCGATGTGCGGTGCGAACGGCGCGAGCGCCTGCACGAACCGAAGCGCTTGGCTACGCGACATGGCAGAGCTCGAGCGCGTCGCGTCGTTGACGAACGTCATGAACGCCGCGATCGCCGTGTTGAAGTTGAAATGCTGGAACGAGTCCTCCGTCCGCTCGAGCGCGCGCGCGAGCGAGCGTTCGAGCGCGAGTGTCTCGCCTTCGATCGCCACGCCCTTCGCGCCTTTCGCAAACGCCGGCCGAATCGGCGCAGAGCTCGCCTCGTCCACGTAGAGACGCCACACGCGTTCCAAGAAGCGGCGGCAACCCGGGATGTCGCGCGGATTCCACGGCTTGCTGTCGGCCATCGGGCCCATGAACATCTCGTACAGCCGGAACGTGTCCGCGCCGTACTCGGCGATCACGTCGTCGGGGTTCACGACGTTGCCGAGCTGCTTCGCCATCTTGCTGACGATCTGCTTCAGCTCGTCGCCTGAACCGATGCGGAAGAACTTGTCGCCGCGCGCTTCGACCTCGACGTTCTTGACGAGGCGTCCCGTGGAATCCTCGTACGCGAAGGCCGTGACCATGCCTTGATTGAAGAGCTTCTGGAAAGGCTCGCTCGTCGACACGAGGCCCGCGTCGAACATCACCTTCTGCCAGAAGCGCGCGTACAAGAGGTGCATCACCGCGTGCGACGCACCGCCGACGTACAGGTCGACCGGTCCCCAATACTTCTCCGCGGGCTTCGAGAATGGGAGCGTGTCGTTGAACGCGTCCATGAAGCGCAGCCAGTACCAGCACGAGCCCGCCCAACCGGGCATCGTGTCCGTGTCGCGCCGCGCCGGCTCGCCGCTGCGCGGATCCTTGGTGACGACCCACTCCTTCGCGCGCGCCAGCGGCGCCGAGCCGTCCGACGACGGCTTGAAGTCGGTCATGCGCGGCAGTTCGATCGGCAGGTCTTCGTCGGGGACGGCGACGATTTGTCCATCCGCTCCGTGCACGAGCGGGAACGGTTCTCCCCAGTAGCGCTGCCGCGAGAACAACCAGTCGCGCAGCTTGTACGTCGTGCGCGCATCGCCTGCGCCGCGTTCTTTGAGCACGGCGATCGCGCGCGCTTTCGCTGCGCTCGTCGCGAGTCCGTCGAGTGGGCCGGAGTCGACCGCGACCCCGTCGCCGCTGAAACACACGCCGTCGGCAAGACCTTTCACCCCGGCCGGCGGCGTGACGACCTGTCGAATCGGAAGATCGAACCGTCGCGCGAACTCGAAGTCGCGCTCGTCGTGTCCGGGCACCGACATGATCGCGCCGGTGCCGTAGCTCGCCATCACGTAGTCGCCGATCCAAACCGGGACTCGCGCGCACGGATCCTTCGCATCGAACGCCGGGTTCAGCGCGTAGCTGCCGGTGAACACACCGGTCTTCTCCTTCGATTGATCGGTGCGCTCCAGCTCAGACTTCGTCGCCGCGAGCGCGCGGTACGCGTCGACCGCCGCGCGGCAGTCGGGCGTCGCGAGCTCCTTGACGAGCGCGTGTTCCGGCGCGAGCACGACGAACGTCGCGCCCCATAACGTGTCGGGACGCGTCGTGAACACGGTCACGACCTTGCCCGGAAGCTTCTCGAGCGCGAAGCGAACGTCCGCGCCGACGCTCTTGCCGATCCACTCGCGCTGCTGCGTCTTGATCGACTCGGGCCAGTCGAGCGCGTCCAAGTCCGCGAGCAAGCGCTCGGCGTACTGCGTGATGCGCAACATCCACTGCTTCAGCGGCCGGCGGACGCACGGATGATTGCCGCGCTCCGATCGGCCGTTGATCACTTCTTCGTTCGCGAGGACCGTCTTCAGCTCCTCACACCACCACACGGGCACTTCGGCTTGGTACGCGAGGCCGCGCTCGAAGAGCCGTTTGAACAGCCACTGCGTCCAGCGGTAGTACGACGGCGCGCTCGTGTCGATCTCGCGCGTCCAGTCGTACGAAAGCCCGATCGCTTCGAGCTGACGGCGGAAGTTCTTCGTGTTCTCGGCCGTCGTCTCCGCGGGATGCTTGCCCGTCTGGATGGCGTACTGCTCCGCGGGGAGGCCGAACGCATCCCAGCCCATCGGGTGCAGGACGTTGTAGCCCTCCATCCGCTTGCGGCGCGCCACGATGTCCGTCCCGACGTAGCCGAGCGCGTGGCCGACGTGCAGTCCGGCCCCGGACGGGTAGGGAAACATGTCGAGGACGTAGTACTTGGGGCGCTGGGCGTCGAAACCGCTCTCGCCGGGAGCGAGCGCGCGGTACGTGCGCTCCTCTGCCCAGCGGCGCTGCCAGCGGAGCTCGATCGCGCGCGGTTCGTAAGCGTTGCTCAACGGAATGACCTCGTCCGACGTGCGGCGCGACTTCAAAGCCGCGGCGGGAAGCGGGCCATCATAGGTGCCGCGAACGAGTGCCACCACAGAGGTTGACTCGCGCGGAGGCTCTGTGCATCCTCTTCGCCCACTTGCATCGGCGATGCAGAGCCTGAGGCGATCCGCGCCTCGGTCCGGGGGATTAGCTCAGTTGGTAGAGCGCTACAATGGCATTGTAGAGGTCAGGGGTTCGACCCCCCTATCCTCCACCACCCGCACGACCGCTCGCGCAGGCATCGAGCCCGCGCGGGCGGTTTTTCATCGCCGATGACCGAACTCGCACACCCCGATCGGCTGGCGAAGCTCGAGGCGTTGCGTGCGCAAGGCATCGATCCGTATCCCGCGCGCGGTGTCGACGCGCGACCCATCGCAACGCTCATTGCCGGACTCGGAACCGCCGCGGTGCCGGGACCATTATCCGGTGAGCGCGTCACGATCGCCGGCCGCATGCTCACCGCGCGCGATTTCGGCAAGCTGATCTTCGCACCGGTCCTCGATCGCAGCGGTCGGATCCAAGTCGGATTCCAGCGCGATTCGCTCACGGACTGGTGGCCGAAACGCAAGCTCCTCGACGGCGGCGATCTCGTCGGCATCCGCGGTGTATTGGGTCACACCCAGAAAGGCGAGCCGACTCTCTGGGCCGAGGAAGTGACGCTGCTCGCGAAGTCGGTCGCGCCGCCGCCCGAGAAATGGCACGGGCTCGCCGACAAGGAGCAGCGCTACCGCCGCCGCTACGTGGATCTCTGGGCCTCGGACGGCGTGCTCGACGTGTTCAAGAAGCGCAGCCAAGTGCTGTCGCTGATCCGCCGGTTCCTCGAGAGCGAGGGCTACCTCGAGGTCGAGACGCCGACCTTGCACCCGATCGCGGGCGGCGCGGCCGCGCGGCCTTTCGTGACGCACCACAACGCGCTCGACGCCGACCTGTTCTTGCGCATCGCGCCCGAGCTCTACCTGAAGCGACTCATCGTCGGCGGGATGGAGCGCGTGTTCGAGGTCAGCCGCAACTTCCGCAACGAAGGCCTCTCGGTGCGGCACAACCCCGAGTTCACGATGCTCGAGCTGTACGAGGCGCAAGCCGACTACCGCCGCATGATGGAGCTCACAGAGCGCATGTTCGAGCTCGGTGCGCGCGGCGTGAACGGCACGACCGAGGTGACGTTCCGCGGCGCGCGCTACGACCTCGCCGCTCCGTATGCTCGTCGTTCGTACATCGAGCTCTTCCGCGAGAAGAACGGTTGCGAGTTCGACGACGAGCACGCCGTCAAAGCGCGCGCCGCCGAACTCGGGATCCCGAACCCCGGCGATCGTTGGAAATTGATGAACGACGTCTTCGAAGCGACCGTCGAAGACGCGCTGACCGGTCCCGTGTTCGTCGTCGACTACCCCGTGCAGATCTCTCCCCTCGCGAAGCAGAAGCCCGGCGATCCGCGTCTTGCGGAAAGGTTCGAGGTCTTCATCGCCGGCATGGAGCTCGGCAACGCGTTCAGCGAGCTCAACGATCCCGCCGAGCAAGCGCGTCGTTTCGAGGAGCAGGTCGCGAGCAAGGATCCCGAGGCGCCCGGCGAAGTCGATTGGGATTACGTGCAGGCACTCGAGTACGGCATGCCGCCCGCCGGCGGTCTTGGCATCGGAATCGATCGCTTGGTCATGGTCCTCACCGGACAGGACTCGATCCGCGACGTGCTGCTCTTCCCGGCGATGAAGAAGATCGTGCCCGGAACGCGCGCAGAGCCGGAGGCCTGACGTGTACCGCGTCTTCCTGTCGTGGCGCTACATGCGCGCGCGGCGCACGAACATCATCGGGGTCCTCGGCATCATGGTCGGCGTCGGCGCGCTGATCCTAATCCTCTCGATCATGTCGGGATTCCTCGACGAGACGCGCAAGGTCGTGCGCGGCAGCTTGTCGGACCTGATCATCGCGCCGTACACGGTGCCGCGGCCCGACGGCCACGTCGCCCCCAGCGATCCCGCGGCGCTCCTCGCTGCAGTTCGGGCCGATCCGCGCGTCGCGGCCGCGACACCGCAGCGCTCCTGGCCCGGCCTCTTGACGAACACGGAGACGCGCATCGATGCCGCGCTGACGAACATGCGGCTCGCGGACGCCGAACGCGGCCGACTTTCGTTCGTGCAGATGCTCGGCATCGACGTCGAGAGCGAGTACGCGACGAGCGAACTGCGTGCGGCTCTCGAGTCCGCATCGCTGACGGGCGCGAGCCGCGTCGCGGACGTCGAGCATCCGTTCGCGGCGCCACCGGGCTACGACCCACCCGGACGCCCGCTCGCGAGCATCATCGTCGGCGAGCAACAGGCCGCGATGCTGAACCTGACGCGCGGCTCGATCATCAACATCACGACCGGCATCCCCACCGCCGGCACGGTCGACGACTTCCGTCCGAACAACCGGAAGTACGTGGTCGCGGGGACCTTTCGAACCGGCGAGAACGAGACCGATCTTTCGACGGTCTATCTCGAGCGATCCGAGCTCGTGTCGCTGCTCGCGACGCCGACGCAGTACGACAAGGTCTTGGTCAAGCTCAAGAACTACGCGAAGGACGGCGAGGCGCTGCGCGACGACTTGCAAGCTGACCTTCACGCGAAGGGATTGATCCGCGATCGCAACTCGGGCGAGGTGCGCACGTGGGAGGAGTTCCGCGGCACCCTATTAGGAGCGATCGAAAACGAGAAGACGCTGATG
>JANLUN010000550.1:0-3552 GCA_031363505.1 Planctomycetota bacterium
GTGGTCGCCGCCGGGCGGCAGCATCAGCGGCGGTGTCTGGACGCTCACGTCGTGGAACGACGGTTCCGGGGCGAAGCTCGTCGCCGGCGGGGGCTTCGTGGCGGCCGGCAGCGCGTATGTGAGCCACGTCGCGATATTGGAAGGGACGCAGTGGAAGCGGCTACGCACCGGCATTCAGCCGTCCATCTCCGCGAACGTGCACGCCGCGCTGGCCTTCGACGAGGGGCTGGGCCATGGCAGCGAGCTCTTCGTCGCGGGTCAGTTCCCGAGCGCCGACGGCGCCGCGACGCATTCGATCGCGCGCTGGGGTCCGTGCACGCCCGTGGGGCAGACGTTTTGCTTCGGTGTCGGCTCGCTCCCGACGCCGTGCCCGTGCGGCGGCGGCGGTTCGAGTGGCGGTTGCGCGAACTCGTTCGTCGCCAGCGGTGGAAAGCTCACCGCGTCGGGAACGACGAACCCGGACACGGCGCGACTCCTCGTGTCGGACCTCTTCAGGAACGAGTTCGGACACACGGAATTCGGACTCTTCGTCAGCGGCGACGCGAGCGATCCCGCCGGAGTCTTATCGGGTGACGGCGTGCGCTGCGCGGGCGGAGCGCTCGTCCGCTTCGGCGGCCAGAACGGGACGCACGGTTTCATGCGCTATCCCAACGATTTGGCGGGTTGGTCGCTTCCGCTCTCGCAGGTGTCGTCCGTGACGCCAGGAAGCGGCGCGGTGCGTCACTATCAGCTCCTCTACCGCAACCCGGCACCGGGCTTCTGCACTCCGGAGACGTTCAACTGGACGAACGCGGTGACGCTGATCTGGTGAGCGCGACGCGCTCGAGACAGACGATTCCGTCCGCCGCGAGTTCGACATCGCACTCCGACCGGGCACGGACGCGCCGCGTCGGACGACTTCGGCGGGCGGTGATACCCTGATGCCTTGCGCATTCCGGCAGTGCTGACACTCGGCAGGAGCCCCCCGATGAAGCAACGATCGATGCGCTCGTCCGTCCAAGCATTCCTCGCGTTCGGGTTCGTCTCGCTCGCCGTCCCGTGCAGCGCGCAGTGCCTCGAATGGCAAACGAACGTCGGGCACAGCGGCTTGGGCGACGGATCGATCCACGCGCTCGCGGTGTACGACGAAGGCGCCGGCGCGCGACTCTTCGCGGGCGGAGCGATCGACGTCGCAGGCAACCCGTTGGTCGTCGGACGCTGGGACGGCGCGACCTGGGCCCCGATCGACAACTCCGCCGGCACGGATGTGCGATCCCTCTGCGTCTTCAACGATGGCAGCCAGTCGGTGCTCGTCGCATCCGGTTACTTCGTCATGTCTGGCCCGACTCCTTCGCGGCACATCGCGAGCTGGGACGGCACGAGCTGGAGCGGGCTCGGCACCGGCCTCGACGGAATCGCGCACGCGATGTGCACGTTCGACGACGGCACTGGGCCGGCCCTCTACGCCGCCGGAAACTTCACCGAAGCGGGCGGAGTCAACACGTTCTGCATCGCGAAGTGGGACGGGACGACGTGGAGCAACCCCGGCTGCGCCGCGCCGGCAGACGGGAAGATCTACGCGCTCTGCGTGTTCGACGACGGCACGGGACGTGCGCTCTACGCCGGCGGAGGCTTCCAACACATCGGTGGAGTCGCTGCGAACCGCGTCGCGCGCTTCGACGGCTCGTCTTGGTCGGCGGTGGGAACCAACCTGAACAACGGCCCAGTGAAGTGCCTCACGGTCCACGACGGCGGCACGGGGCCTGCGCTCTACGCCGGTGGCTCCTTCGAGATACTCGGCGGTGCGCCTTCGCAGGGCGTCGCGAAATGGAACGGCGCGACATGGAAGCCGCTGGGCTACGGCCCCTACGGCGGCGTCTGGACGCTCGCGTCCTGGAACGACGGCTCCGGGGCGAAGCTCGTCGCCGGCGGGGGGTTCATGTCGGCCGGCGGCGCGTATGCGTACCACGTCGCGACGTGGAACGGGACGCAGTGGAAGCGGCTGCGCACCGGCATTGGCACCACGCCGCCGAACCTGGTCGCGGACGTGTACGCCGCGCTGCCCTTCGACGAGGGACTGGGGCACGGCAGCGAGCTCTTCGTCGCGGGTTACTTCTCGAGTGCCGACGGCGCCGCGACGCATTCGATCGCGCGCTACGGTCCGTGCACGCCGGTGGGTCAGACCTTCTGCTTCGGCGACGGCTCGCTTCCGACGCCGTGCCCGTGCGTCCCGCCGAACACGGTGCCGAACCCGAGCGGCGGGCCAGATGCAGGCTGCGCGAACTCGTTCGTCACGAGCGGTGCAAAGCTCTCCGCGTCGGGAACGACGAACCCCGACACGGCGCGACTTCTCGCGTCAGACATCGCCATCAGCGAATTCGGACTCACCGAATTCGGACTCTTCATCGGCGGCAACGCGAGCGACGCCGCGGGAGTTGCTTCGGGCGACGGCGTGCGCTGCGCGGGCGGAGCGTTCGTCCGATTCGGCAGCCAGAACGGGACCCACGGTTTTTTTCGCTATCCCAATGATTCCGCAGGGTGGTCGCTCTCGCTCTCGCAAGTGTCCTCGGTGACGCCCGGAAGCGGCGCCGTCCGGCACTACCAGATGCTCTACCGCAACGCAGCGCTCGGCCATTGCAGTCCGAGCACGCTCAACTGGACGAACGCCGTCACTTTGATCTGGTGACGAACGCGGCGTGCAGTCCGCGCGCAGCGCGAGATCGCTAAGGCGTATGCTTCCGAGCGTGCAGCTTCGCGTGCTCGGCATCGTCCTTCGGCCGCGTGTCTTTTCCCGGTTGCGCCGCGAGATGCAGCCGCGCGAGTCCCTTGACGTGCACGCACTCGTCCGCGTGTCCGGGCACGAGCAATCGGAACGGTCCGCCCTTCGACGGCGCGATCGGCGAGCCCTCGATCGCGTACAGGACGATTCCGTTCGTCGCGATCTCGTGGATGGGCAGCGACACCGCGAATCCCGGATCGGCGGATGAGATGTGCACGTGGCGCGCCTCCCGCTTCACGCGCGTGCGCGCGAGCAGCGCGGCGAGCCGCACGCCCGCTCCTTGACGACCCGGCATCACGCTCGAGACGTCCGCGACTTGGGCCTCGGCCGGCATCGACTTCAGGTCCGCGAAACTGAAGGACGTGGACCCTGCGGCGACGAGACCGGACACTTCGAGCTGCGGCGAAGGACTCATGACGCATGAAGATACTCAAAGTACTCGTGTTCGGTCTCGTCGGCGTGCTCGCGCTGTTGCTGCTCGCCGGTTTTTTCATGCCGAAGGACTGGAAGGTGCAGCGCTCGATCTCGATCCGTGCTGCGCCCGAAGCGATCCACCCACATATTGCCGATCTCTCGCGCTGGCCGGAGTGGATGCCGTGGATGGCGGAAGATCCGGCGACGACGGTCTCGTTCGAAGGACAGCGCACGGCCATCGGCTCGGTGATGCGCTGGCACAGCGCGAAGATGGGCGACGGCGCGCTCACGCTGACGCAGAATTCGCCCGCGCAGGGCATCCACTACGAGCTCGTGATGAAAGAGTTCGACACGCCGGCGCGCGGCTCGATCGAGCTGGC
>JANLUN010000557.1:0-2289 GCA_031363505.1 Planctomycetota bacterium
TGGACACGGCGCGTGCGCGCGGTCGCGTTCTCGCGGCGGCGCGGTCGTCGCTCGAGCAAGAGAGCGGCGCCGCGCTGTCCGAGAGCGGGCGCATCGAGCGCGAGATGGCCGAGAGTCGTGCGCGACATACGGAGCTCAAGGCGAACTTCGATCGCGAGAGCGCGAGCCTGAATGCGCTCGTGGCGGACGAGCGCAAGCTCGAAACCCAGCGCGAGGAAGCGCTGCGCGAGCAGAGTCGCGTCGAGGTCGAGACGTCGCGCCTCTCGGCCGAACTCTCGGGGTCGATGCGCCGGCGCGAGGATCTTGCGCGCGCGCGCAGCGAGGCTGCGAGCGAGCTGGCGCGTGCCGAACGGTTGTCGGGCGAGAACCTCGCGACCGCGAAGAGCAGCGCGGCGGAGTGCGAGCGCCTGGCCGAGGAGAGCGCGCGCATCCTGACGCAGCGCGCGGCCGACGACGAGCAGCTCGAGGAGTTGCGCCAGGCCGTCGAAGCGTCGCGCGCGGCGATCGAGTTCGACCGCCAACGCGCGGAGAGCGTGACGCGCGAGCTCGAGGCGCACGGCGAAACGCTGGGGTCAAAGAGGCTCGAGGCCCAGCGCGTCGAGATGCTCCGCGCCGAGATCTCGCGCCGGGCCGAGGAAGATCTCGCGCTCGACGCGAGCGCGATCACGCGCGATTTCGAGCCCGAGGAAGCGCTGCTCGATGCGGCGCGTCAAGACGAACTCGAGGCCGAAGTGCGCGAGCTGCGCTCGCGGCTCGACAAGCTCGGCCCGGTGAACATGGAGGCGATGGCGGAACTCCAGGAAGTCGGCGGTCGCCTCGAGTTCCTGACGACGCAGCACAAGGACCTGGGGCAAGCGCGCGAGTCGCTGAACGAAGCCGTGCGCACGATCGACAAAGAGAGCAAGCGCCTCTTCCTCGAGACGTTCGAAGCGGTGCGCGCGAACTTCCAACGCATCTTCCGGCAGCTCTTCGGCGGCGGCAAAGCGGACGTCACGCTCGAGGAAGGCGCGGATGTCCTCGACGCCGGCGTCGAGATCGTCGCGCGTCCTCCGGGCCGCGAGCTGCTCTCGATCGGTCTCCTCTCGGGCGGGCAGCGCACGCTGACGGCGCTCGCGCTCCTGTTCGCCGTGTTCGAAGCGCGGCCGAGCCCGTTCTGCATCCTGGACGAAGTCGACGCGGCGCTCGACGACGCGAACGTCGAGCGCTTCCTGGCGATGCTCGATCACTTCCGCGCCAGCACGCAGTTCGTCGTCGTCACGCACAACAAGGGCACGATGGCCGCGTGTCAGAGCTTGTACGGCGTCACGATGGAGACGAAGGGCGTGTCGCGACAAGTCGCGGTCGAGCTCTCCGACGTCGATCAATGGGCGCGCGAGGTCACGAGCGAACCCGCGAGCGCTGCGGCTGCGACGAACGGCGCGGGCCCGTCGGCCATCGATTCCGATTCGGGCGAGCCGGTGGTCGAGCTCGTGCCCGCCAGCGTCGATGCCGGCGGACACGTGCGCGGCGGCACGGCGCGACGGCGACGCACGGCGGAGGCGGAGGCACCGGACGACTCGCGCGTAGCCGACGGCTCCGCGGCCGTCGAGTAGGGATCGCCGACTCTCGCGCGTGCGCGCGGCACGTAAACGGCACTCAAGGTCGGTCGCGAGCGGACGCGATAGGCGGAGCAGCGCGCGGGACGAACATGAAGTCGAGGAAGGACATGGCCGGCGCCGCGCGCGCGAGTTCGCGCGTGTGGAGCATCGTGCTCGCCGCCGGTCTCTGCGCGGCGGCGCAGGATCCGGCGACGGAGCAAGTGCCGCCCGCGGACGCCGTCGTTCCTGCCCCCTCGACTCCCGCGCCTCCCGTGGCAGCGGCACCCGCACCGGCGTACCGCGATCTCGACGCGGTCCGCGCGCTCGTTCAAAGCTGGGTCGACGCTCCCGATTCGATTGCTGAGCTCGTCGTGCTTCCGCCGTCGCGTGGCGGTCGCGCGATCCCCGCGGTGCAGTGGGGCGCGCCCGGTCCGGTGCCACTCGCCGAGCGCATGACGATTTGCCTCTTCGGCGGACTCGACGGCGTGTCGCTCGCGGGCAGTGAAGCGGTGCTCGAGATCACGAGCTCGCTTCTCGCACGCGTACACGAGCTGCCGCCCGACGTCGCCTTCATCTCCGTTCCGTGGGCCTCGCCTGACGCCCTCGCGGCGACGCTGGATGGAACGGGAGTGGACGGGCGCAACGCGCTGCCGACGGACGACGACGGAGATCGCGCGATCGACGAGGACGGCCCCGACGATCTCGACGGCGA
>JANLUN010000666.1:0-10944 GCA_031363505.1 Planctomycetota bacterium
GCGAGATCCAGCCGCCGAGCTCTTCCTGGCAGCGGTGCAGCGCCGGGATGAGCGCCGCTTGCCGCTGCGGATAGTGCGTGCACATCTCGTCGAACTCGGCGGTCAGCTTCTTGGGCAGCGCCATCAGCGGTCCACCTCTCCCATCACGAAATCGAGGCTGCCGATGATCGCGACCATGTCGGAGAGCAGTCGGTCCTGGGCGATCAGCGGAATCGCCTGCACGTTCATCAATCCCGGCGCGCGGATGTGGCAGCGCAAGGGGCGACTCGTGCCGTCGGATGCGATGAAGAAGCCGAGCTCGCCCTTGCTCGACTCGATGCCGACGTACGCCTCCCCTTTTGGAAGGCTCATGTCGGTCACGATCTTGAACTGGTGGATCAGCTCTTCCATCGAGCCGCGCACGTCTTCCTTCGGCGGCAGGACGTAACGGCGATCCGCGGCGAGGAACTCCCCGCCGCGCGTCTTCGACAAGCGGTCGAGCGCCTGCTTCGCGATGCGCACCGACTGCCGCATCTCCTCGACGCGCACGAGATAGCGGTCGTAGCAATCACCGACGGTGCCGATGGGCACTTCGAAGTCGTACCCCTCGTAGCCGCAGTAGGGCTGAGCCTTGCGCAGATCCCACTCGACGCCGCTGCCGCGCAAGATCGGCCCCGTCAGCGACCACGCGAGCGCGTCCTTGCGGGTGATGATTCCGACGTTGTGATTGCGATCGTAGAAGATGCGGTTGCCGCTGAGCATCTTCTCGAACTCGTCGATCTTGGCCGAGAACTGATCGAAGAACGCGCGCATCGCGGACTCGACGCTCTCGTCCACGTCGGCGTACACGCCGCCGATGCGGACGTACGTGTTGTTCATCCGGTGGCCGGTGTACGCGTCGACGATCGTGTACGCCTTCTCGCGCTCGGTGAACGTGAAGAAGAACATCGTCACCGCGCCGAGGTCGATCGATGTCGTGCCGAGGTAGATGAGGTGCGCCATGATGCGCGAGAGCTCCATGAGCAGCACGCGGATCACTTGCCCTCGTTCGGGCACCTCGAGGCCGGCCAGCTTCTCGAGCGCCAGCGCGTACGAGATGTTGTTCATCAGCGGCTGCACGTAATCGAGGCGATCGGTGTGCACGAAGAACTTGCGCCAGCCGAGTGTCTCGCACGTCTTCTCTTTGCCGCGGTGGAGATAGCCGACGACGGGCTCGACCGAGCGCATCAGCTCGCCGTCGAGCGTGACGATGAGGCGCAACACACCGTGCGTCGCCGGATGCTGCGGCCCGACGTTGAGCTGCATGAGCTCTCCGTGCAGCGGATCGTCGGCGTCGAGCGCGCCGCGCTCGTATTCAAGCGTCTGCGTGGTGCTCATGACGCTCGTGCCGGCGTTCGTTCCATTCGCGGTAGAGGCGATCGGGCTCGATGCCTTGGTGGGGGAAGTCCTTGCGCAGCGGGAAGTGGTCGTATCCGTCCGGCATCAGGAGTCGTTTCAAGCCGACATGGCCGTCGAACACGATTCCGAACATGTCGAAGCACTCGCGCTCGCTGTAGGAAGCTCCGGGCCACAGATCGATGATTGTCGGCACGCGTGGCGTGCCTCCGGTCACGAGAGCGCGCACGCGAACGCGGTCGTTGTGCGTGATCGACAGGAACTGCCAGAGGACTTCGAAGCGCGGCTCGCGCGGGAAGTGATCGATCGCGGTGACGAACGTGTTCGTCTCGAAACCGCACGCGTCGCGCAGCAGCGCGCATGTCTCATGAACGCGCGTCGCGTCGACGTCGATGCACACCATCCCGTCCCGCGGCGTGGCGAGCGTGTAGGGGATCGATGTGAGTGCCGCCGAAACGCGCTCGAGGACGCTCACGGATAGTCTCCGGGTGGCAGGAACTCGCCGCTGCGGTTCGTCGAGACCGCGTTGTTCGGCGCGAAATGGAACGTGTCCGTGCCGACGTCCTCGCGCACGACTCCGGAGTCGCGTTGCAAAAGTCGCTGGACCGGGCGCTCGCGCTCGATCTTCTTCTGGAGCTTCATCAGCGCGTCGATCACCGCATCCGGCCGCGGCGGACAGCCGGGCACGTACACGTCGACGGGCAGCAGCATGTCCACTCCTTGGACGACCGCGTACGAGTCGTACATGCCGCCCGACGACGAGCACACGCCCATCGCGATGACCCATTTCGGGTCCGGCATCTGGTCGTAGATGGTCCGGCAGGCCTCCGCCATCTTCCACGTGAGCGTTCCGGCGACGATCAGCACGTCGCACTGGCGCGGACTGAAGCGCGCGGCCTCGGCGCCGAAGCGCGCGATGTCGAACTTGGGCCCGATCATCGCCATCAGCTCGATACCGCAGCACGAGAGACCGAGCGGCATCGGCCACAGACTGTTCTTGCGCCCCCAATTGATGAGCGCGTCGGTCCGCGTGGCGAGGAAACCCGCGCCGCCGGGCGCATTCTCAGCCGTTCTCAGCGGTCCCATTCGAGGCCTCCCTTGCGCCAGACGTAGGCCAGCGCGAGGCCGAGCATCGCGACGAAGACGGCCACCTCCCACAGGATGAACGTGCCGATGCCTTGGGCGCTGAAGCTCTTCGCCGTGACCGCCCACAGGATGAGGAAGAGCGACTCGACGTCGAACAGGATGAACAGCACGGCGATGAGGTAGAAGTGGATCGAGAGGCGCAGGCGCGCGCTCCCTTGCGCCTCCATGCCGCACTCATAAGCCTCGCCCTTGCCGACGTTGCGGCGACGCTGTCCGAGGAGCTCGTTGAGGAGGAGGTTCGCGACGGCGAAGCCCACGACGAGCGCCAGCAGCACCAGGATGGGAGCGTAGCTCTTGAGCATGGAGGGCGGGCTCGGTCAGGGAAACCCGGCCGCCGCGGGCGGAACGCGGGCGGACCGGATCGAAAGCGAATGGCTGGCGAAGATGCACAGCGCGTGAAATTTTGCGCGCGAGTGTAGCGGTCACGGTTCGGCCGAGGAAGCGCGCGATCGCGCGAACGGCGCTTCGAACGCTCGCAACTCGCAGGCTGCCGATCGGCTCGTTCGCAACACCATCGAGGCCCTCGGAGCGCCGCGCGATGATAATCCTAACTCATTATATGCAAGTATCTTAGATCGCTATTCCGGCGATCATCCATCGCTCCGTACGAACTGACCGCCGCTGCCTTCGGCGAGCTTTTCGAGCGTCCCGTCGCCGCGACTTCCAATCTGCACGCCGTGGAACATGACGCGCGCGTGCGAGTTGACGCGCTCGTGGAACGGTTCGACCCAACCCGGGCCCTCCGCGGTCTCGCCGTCGCACAGAACGATTACCGTGTCCGCCTCGAGCTGGGACAGCACGGAGTTGCCGTCAGCCCCGATCATCATCGCGCGCTCGACTCCGGCGCGGAGCTGCGTGCCACCGTTCGGGCGCTTCGAGAGCCACTCGCGCGCGTTCCGTCGATTCTCGAGCGTCGCCGGGACCAGCTTGGGCCGCCACACCTCGGCGTAGTCGTGGAAGATCACGACGTTGAAGCGGCTCTTCTCGCCGATCGATTCGACGAAGCCGATGAGCTGATTCACGGCTTCCTCCCAGCGCGTCGCTCCCGCCCGACCCCCCGGCGTGGAGATCGCGTTGAACGGCGCCGACATACTTCCCGAACGGTCGATCACGAACGTGATGCGATCGCTCGTCGGGTGCAGACCGAAGAACGTCGTGTGCAACGGCGCCACGTTGCCGGTGGTGTACGGATGCTGTCCGCGCACGTCGCCGCGCCGCACGGCCTCCCACCACAGGCGCCAGTTGTCCGGGTGCAGACCCAGCGACCGACCTGACCGCGATTCGAGCGCGTGCGCGATCTCGAACTGCACGCGCATCGCCTGACCGCCGCCTTGGCCGCGCGCGATCCACGCGGAGAGCGCTTCGATGAGCGCGGGCACGACGGCGGAGTTGTCGAGCGCCTTGGAGAGCGTCACCGCGCGCGAAGCTTCGCGCCAGTCGACCGACGCCAGCCGGTCGCGCACGAGCGCGGCCAAGCGCGCGCGCACGCGGCTCTCCGGCAGGAGGCTCACCTGTCCGAAGTGGCGCTCGGCCACCGCGCCGAGCGGACCGTAGCCGGCCGATGCACCAGCCATCTGATCGATCAGGAACATGTGAACGGCGTCGTCGTTCCAGCCGAGCAGCGCCTCGACGGCGACACTCTTGAGCTCTGGCTCGCTCTCCCGCGCGCACCCAAACAGGGCGAGCATCGTGTCGGGCTGATAACGGCCGATCAGAAGCCACGCGGCTGCGACGCGGCGCGGCAACGGCTGCGATCGCGGCAGAGCCAACGTGTGGTTCGCGATGCGGTGCACGAGCGCATCGCTCAGGTGTGCGCGCAGCGCCTCCGTCGCGAGGTCGCGCACTTGAGAGACCGGGCTCGACTTCGTGTCGAGCGCGGCGGCGTCGAACGTGGTGAGCGTCATCCCGAGCAAGTCGAGCAAGTGATCCGCGACTTGATCCTCGCGCGCCGGATCGACGGCCCACACGAGCCGCAGGTCGCCGACGAGAAGTCGCAGCTCGTCGAGCGACGATTCGTCGAACCGTTCGCGCCCTTCGCGCTGCCGCTTCATCCACCCGCGCAGCCGCAGGAGGGGATCGCCGCCCTGCTGAACGATCGCCGTGAGCGTCGAGCGCGACGCTCGCGGAAGCGCCAAGGACACGGCGTTCTCGGCGAACGATGTGGATGCGCAGGCGAGGAGTCCGAGAGTGAGCAGCATCCGCGTTCCGATCGAGACGTGGCGATTCGCACTACCTCGCGCCGCCGATCGAGCTACGCAGGTTCGTGCGGCGAGGTCCGCGCCGATTCTACGGCTTGACGTCGAGAACCTCGTCCGCGAAGGGGACGGGCAAGGCGAATCCGGGCGCGCGGTGCATGGCCTTCAGCCTCACGCGCGGCCCGCGGCCGGCGAGCACGAGGCTGATCTCGCCGTCGGCAGGGAGGTGATTGCGGACGTCGATGCGCGACGATGCGCGCGCGAGTGCGGCGCCGTTTTCGTCCAGGAGCTCGACGTCGATCGCGAGTTCGCGCTCGACGAGGCCGGGCACGCGGTGACCGCACTCGTTCGCGATCGTCACGAGAACCGCGCCGCCTTCCTGTCGTGCCGCTATGCGCAGAGCGCGTCGCAAAAACGTCGGATCGCGCGGAGTCTGCAGCGTGTGGCTGCGGCCCGTGCGCGGCGCGTAGTCCGGCTTTCCGTCCTCACGCGCGATCGCGCGCTCGACCTTCTCCATGTGGCAGCCGACGCAGCTCTTGCCCTTCTCCCATTGCCGCGTGTCGACGAAGTCCTTCCCGATGCCGAGCACAGGGCCGATGTTCGTCGCGTGGCACGCGACGCACAAACGACTCTGACCGGCGGGGAGAAATGTCTCCGATCGAACCGAGCGATGCGCGTCCGTCTCCGCCCCGAACGGCCCAAGGATCGCACCGTCCGCGCCCGCGTGGCACGAGACGCACGACACACCGAAGTGGGGGTCTTCGTCCGCCGCGAACTTCTCGGATCCTTCGGGCGGCGTGAGCGCGCGTGCCGCGGGTTTCGTCGGCACGTCGTGGGGATGGAGCGCCTCGGGAATGTGACAGCCGTAGCAACCCTCCGGCCGCTTCTTGTCGGCGAGCTCCTCGCGGTAGCGCTCGTTCACCCACGCGAGCGCGTGACGCGACGACGCCCACTCGCGCGTCTGTTCCGGGTGACAGCGCGCGCACGACACCTCGTTCGCGCGCGGGATCTCGTTCACGCGCTCGTCGGCGACGGGCGCCGGCGCGCGCAGCGTCCACTCGATCTGTTTCTGCGTCGAGTCTTGCTGCGTCGCGAACGCGACAGCGAACAAGATCGCGCAAGTGAATGCAGCAGCGCGCACGTCGACTCTACTTGTCGAAGACGTTCGTCTCGCTCGGCGTGATGCGTTCTTCGACCTTCTCGATCGTGAGATCGAGCTTCGTGAAGTCGATCTTCTCCGGTTGGATCGGATCGCGTTTCTTGGGTGCCGGTCGTTCGGGATCCGGCTGGGGGAGAGATTCAGGGTTCTTCATGGCGTGACAGCAGCAGTCCGTGTTCCGGTCGATTGCGGCGCGAGTAATCCGAGCCTGTGCAGCTCGGCCGCGAACGCGCGGATGCGATCGCGCGCGGGGGCCGAGTCGACTTCACCGAGGAGCGCGCCCGTGCTACCGCGCGCGGCGATCATCTCGAAGAGGCGCCGTCCGTCGGGTCGCAGCTCGACGAACTCGGCTTCGTCGCGGTCGTAGCACAGCACGCGGCGCGCGGGAGCGAGCTCACCCAGCTCGCGCTCGGCCGCAGCCTCCGCGCCCGCGACGTAGCGTCCCGTCAGGAAGTCGGGCCGGACAGAGCGCGCCAGCGGGTGCGCGAGCTTCGCCGCGGCTTGTGTGTAACTAAACGGAAGCTCCGCGAACGAGAGGCCGGAGCGCACAGCGAGCGCCGGGTCGAACTCCAGCTGCTCGCGCGAGCGTGTGCGCACTCGACAGCGCCCCACGAAGTCCTCCGGCGTGATGTCGCGCGCGAGGTGCAGGAAGTAATGGCTCTTCTGCATGAAGTAGAAGATGTTGTCGCCCGCGAAGAGCGGGTAGTGACGCGCGAGTCCCGCCATCATGCGCTCGAACATCTCGGCCGCTTCGGCTTGCGTCATGCCGCGCTCGCACTCGTAGTCGTGGTAGAGCTCGATGTCGGCGCTGGGATCGTCGAGGATCGTGATGCCGAACGCTTCCGGCTCGCGGTACGTCTGCGCGACCTCGTCGATGTGGAACGTCTGCAGCGAGACCTCGCGCACGACGTCCGAGTGCTCGATGAGGAAGTCGAGCGTCGCCTGCGCTTCCTCGCGCGTCTCGGTCGGGAATCCGACCATCGCGTAGAACGTCACGCTGATTCCGGCTTCCGCGCAATTCGTCGCGACGTCGATGGTCGACTTCAGGCTCTGGCCCTTCTTCATCATCTTGAGAAGGCGCGGCGTCGCGGTCTCGAATCCGAAGAGCAGCTTGCGGCAGCCGGCGGCGTACAAGCGACGCGCGCCTTCGAGCGTGTAGGCCTTCGGTTCGACGCGCGCGTCGCACCACCAGCGCAAGTTCGCTTGACGCTCGATCAACTCCTCGGGCAGATCCTTGATCATGCCGGGCGGCATGCAATCGGTGATGAAGTTGACGTTGCGCGTGCCGTGTCGCTCGCACAGGTGCAGCACTTGGTCGACGATCGTGCGCGCCGAGCGCGTCCGATAGCCCGGACCGATCACGGTCGGCAAGGTGCAGAACGTGCACTCGCCGTAGTAGCAGCCGCGGTTGATGTCGTAGGGGATGACGATCGACGGCGAGAAGTACTTCTCGAACGGCAGTCCGTCGAAGTCGGGGACCGGCGCGGCGTCGAGCTTGATCGGATGACCCGACGGATTCTCGACCGCGCGCGCGGGGCCGTGTGAGCGATCGAACCACGTGAGCGAGCCGACTTGCCCGGGTTCGCGTCCGTCTCGCAATGCCTCGCACAGGCCGAGCAGCGGCGCCTCGCCTTCGTGGAAGATCACCGAGTCGATGCACGCGTCAATGCCGGGCGCGCGCATGAGCTTCGCGCCGATGTACGCGAGGAATCCGCCGCCGGCGGTCACGTGACACTCGGGCAGCGCCTCTTTGACGAGCCGTCCGAGCGTCAACGCCGGGATCAATTGGCTGCCGTAGATGACGGACATGCCGAGCACGCGCGGCCGCCGTGCGACGAGGCGAGGCAATACATCGGTGCGGAAGAACGCGAGGAACGGATTCTCGACTTCGTCCTGCGTCGCGGCCAGCACGTCCGCCGAGCGGTCGAGCCCGTACCGCATCGTGAAGTTGTGCGGCGTGAGCTGCGACGGAAAGTGCGCGGCCGACACGAGGCGCAGCGCGTGGTAGATCGTGCGCACGGCCGGCACGTAGCGCTCCATGTCGTAGAACCCGTCGCCGCGCAGCACGCGCTTGGCATCGTCGATGCGATCGATGAGAGCGCGCGCGCTGACCGCCGACTCGGCTGCGGCACGAAACGCGGCGAGCTCACGAAACGGAAGCGTCGACTTCGATTCGAAATCCGCCAGCGTTTGTCGGCGTTCCGACAGTTCGCGCGCGCGCTCGAGAGAGTCGCGCGTCAGCAGCCGGTCGTAGGCTTCGATGCTCGCATCGACGAGCTCGACATCCGGAAATCCGTGCGCGGTAAGCCACGCCTTGAGGCAGGGCAACGCGAGGTACGGCTGCGTGAAGTGTCCCTGCGGCGGAAAGAGCAGGGTGATCGGGAAACCTTCGCGTTGGATCATGATCGGCCAGCCTCAGGGTGCTGCCGAATCTTGCAGTCCACTGGGCCCGAGCGAAAGGGCAGGGACTTGATCTGAACGGTTCCGCGAGCCGATTCGGTGGGGTAGGCTTGAACCAGTCGGTATCGCCGCGCGCACGCGCGCCATTCCTTTCCTCTTGGCCTCGTGGACGACTCCCTGACACCAAGTATTCTCTCGCAGCGCACGCTCGTCCTGAACGAGTCGTGGATGGCGATTCGGACGACGTCGGTCCGGCACGCGCTGCGGCTCCTCTTCAACGACTCGGCGCGCGCGGTTCAGCCGGAGACGTATCAAGTCCACCAGGCGGATTCCTGGTGCGAGCTCGCCGTCGCTCCCGAAGAGCCGTGCGTCCGCACCGTCAAACTGCGGATCCGCGTGCCCGAAGTGATCGTGCTGATGCACTACAACGGGCTGCCGAATCAGTCGGCGGTGTTCAGCCGCCGGAACCTGTTCCGGCGCGATCACAACCAGTGCCAGTACTGCGGCGTGCGGCCGGGCACGGCCGAGCTGTCGATCGACCACGTGCTCCCGCGCTCGCGCGGCGGCCGGAGCTCGTGGGAAAACTGCGTGCTCGCGTGCACGTCGTGCAATCACGAGAAGCGCAATCGGACGCCGGTCGAAGCGGAGATGACGCTGCTCAAGCGGCCGGTGAAGCCGAAGTGGTCGCCGATGGTCGAGATCCCCGTCGGCCGGGTGCGCAGCAGCTGGGCGCGGTTCGTCAGCGAGGCGTACTGGAACGTGAAGCTCGAGGGCTGAGGCCCGCGAGCGCGCGGATCAATGCATCGCCCGCCGGCCACGTCGCCCGCGCGCCTTGCCTCGAATCGATCGGCCGAGGTAGGCTCGTCTCCTCGCTTGAATTTCATGATCACCCGCGACGAAATCCTGCGCCGGCTCTCCGCGAACCGTGTCGAGCTACAGCACCTCGGTGCGCGACGATTGGGTCTCTTCGGCTCGTTCGCCCGCGCGGAGGCCCATGCAGACAGCGACGTGGATCTGCTCGTCGATCTCGATCGTCACGGCTTCGATCGCTACATGGACCTCAAGTTCTTCCTCGAGGACCTGCTCGGACGACGAGTCGATCTGGTCCTCTCCGATCGCATCAAGCCGGCGTTGCGCGAGCGCATCCTTCGCAGCGTGATCGATGCCGCGTGACGCGACTTCGCCTTGTACTTGGTAGCGGACCTACGACTCGAGGCTGACGAGTCCCGCTCGTGCGAGCGTTTCGAGCGAGCTTCCAATGCCTGGCCAGCGTTCCTCGAGCGATGCGCGACTCGTCGTGCCGTCCAGCGACCGCATGAGGTTTGCCACGTCGCGCGACACGTGGACCGTCTGCACGCCGCGTGACGACGGAACGATCGCGAGCCACGTCGGGCTCCGCGTGAGCGACTTTGGCCACGGATCGCGGGCGAGCGCGCTGAGGTCGTGCTCGAACTCGAGCACTTCTCCGCACGCTCGCGGTCCGCGCGCGCGCGGACCGGTCCCACTCATGGACGGCTCGCGCCGCGTCGACGCGCGCACGATCGCTTGCTCCCAGCGCAGCGTCTCGTCGATCACCGGCACGCGCGCCGCGATCGCGAACGACTCGAAGCTCTTCCCGGTCGCTTTCCACGCGCGATAGAGATCCAGCGCGTCGACTCCGCGTGCATCGCGAAGAAGCGCGAACGTGCGCGGATAGCGCATCAAGACGTCGGGCAGCGTCTGCGCGATCGCCGCCAAGTCGCGGAGGTGCGCTTCGTCGTCCGGCAAGAGCGACCACGTGGTGAAGAGATCCGGATGCGCTGCGATCAGCTCGCGCTCGCTCGCGGTTTCGCCGGCACCGAGCGCCATGTCGGGCGGGATGCCTTCGATCGGGCGCGAGCGCGCGCCGAACTCGTCGCCGAGGCCGCAGCCCGGCTGCGGGTTGACGAGATGGAGCGAGATCTGGACGCCGGCGCGCAGGCTTGCCGCGGCGCACAGGTCCAGGCTCTTTCGCAGCGCGGGCTCTTCTTCCCCGGGTAGACCCAGGATGAGCGAGAGGATCGGCACGATCCCGGCCGCCGCGCAGTCCGAGACGACCGCCAGCATGTCGACGTCGTCCCGCATTCCTTTTTGATTGCGTTCGCGGACCTCGGGATCGGCCGACTCGACCCCAATAAGAACGCGGTAGCAACCCGCGCGGCCCATCCGCTCGAGCAGCTCGCGGTCGAGGTGGTCGGCGCGAGCTCTCACCTCCCACGGCACGCGCACGCCGCGGCGCAGCATCTCGTCGCAGAACGCGATCGCTTGGCCGCGGTTCGCGCCGAAGAGGTCGTGGCACAAGTACGCCGACCGCGCGCTCGGCATCGCCGCGAGGCTCGCCACCTCGTCGACGAGTCGCGCGGCGGGTAGCGTGCGCGACCGGCGGTTCCAGAAGCGTCCGATCGTGCAGAAGCTGCAGTCGAAGACGCAGCCGCGGCCGGAATCGATCGGCACGAGGCCGTCTTCCGCGCCCGTGATCTTCTTGTAGTCGGAGAGCGGCGGCAGGAGCTCGAACGCGTACGGCGGAAGCGTCGCGAGATCCGCGATCGGCGCGCGATCGCCTTCGCGCGCGACGGTGCCGTCCGCTCGGCGCCACGTCACGCCCGCGATGCGGCTGAATTCGCACGCGCCGCCGCTGAACTCGTTCGCGCT
>JANLUN010000616.1:0-15428 GCA_031363505.1 Planctomycetota bacterium
GCGCCCGAGGTCGTAGCCGACGTACTCGAGACACATCGTCTTATCGTACGAGTAGATCGGGAACACCTCGCGCAGCAGAAGCTCGAGCCCCTGCGGCTCCCGATTCGACTGAGGCACATCCGCTGCAAGGAACCGTCGGTACGCCTCGGTCTGGATCTCGACCAGATTGGGTAGATCGACGATGGCCGGGTAACGACCGAACGTACGTACGGGGACGTTTTGATCAATCATGGTGACTCAAGTACCTCCAGATGCCGGATCGCAGGTCGTGGATCCCGGCCGATCTGTGGGGGTGTCGAGCTTTGCGATCCACCTCCGCACGATCGGAGTGCGGAGTTGGAACGGCGGCGGATTACGGTCGGACACTCGGACGGATAGCACCTCGGCGTGGAGCCGAAGAATCGCGCGACTTCTGCGCCCGTGACACTGGCTAGATCCCGCTCGTTCGAGACAGGGAACTACCCAAGAGACGAAGGCGCGGGATCGATGCCCCGTCGAGCGGCGATGGCGGCGCCTGCCCGATCGGGGTGTGAAGGGCTACAAAGTCCCACTCGGCGAGCGATAACGCAACACCGAGTGGTCTCTCTAGATCAAGAAACCAGGGAAAGGGCAAGCGGCTAGGCCAGCTTGACCTTGGCGCCCGCGGCTTCGAGCTGCTTCTTCATCGCTTCGGCCTCGTCCTTCGTGCAGCCGGATTTGACCGTCTTCGGCGCGCCGTCGACCAGGTCCTTGGCTTCCTTGAGGCCCAGGCCCGTGATCGCGCGCACTTCCTTGATGACGCCGATCTTCTTGTCGCCGGCGTTCTCGAGGATGACGTCGAACGCGGTCTTCTCTTCGGCTGCAGCTGCGGCGGGACCACCCGCGGCGGCCGCAACGCCGGCGGGCGCGGCGGCGCTGACACCCCAGTGGCCTTCGAGGTGCTTCACGATCTTCGAAGCTTGGAGCAGGGTCAGGCCATCCAGCTTCGTGACGATGGCTTGGAGCTCGGGTTCGAGCGCGACGTTCGACTCTTCAGACATGAGTGGTCCCCTTTGGGAGAATGAGTTGCGGAGCAGGGTTTGATTCGGTTTCCGGCGCAGGCGCCGCGACGTCACGCGTCGCGTCATCCGTCGCCGGGATGGACTGTGCCCGCGGAAGCGGGCGCATTGTTCAGGCGGCCGGCGTTTCTCCGGCCGGTTCGAGCTTGTCGGCGCGCGCTTTGAGAACGCGCACCAAGCTGCTCGGCACGGCGCTGTGCACGACGGCGAGACCGCGCGCGGGACCGCTGATGCAGCCCAGGATCTTCGAGTTGAGCGTGTCGCGATCGGGCACGTCGGCCATCGCGGCGGCATCGGCTGCGGTCAGCAGAGTGCCTTCGAGGACGCCGGCGCGGACTTTGACCTTGCCCGCCTTCCTCACGTCGGCCGACGTCAGCACTTTCGCGGCGTGCACGGCGGCTTCGGACGTGCCGTACGCGATCGCGGTGTTGCCCGTCAGGTGTGCCCCGTCGAGCTTGAGCCCGCGCTCATGAAGAACGCGCAGCGCGAGCGAGTTGCGGACCATCCGGAACTTCGCGCCCTTTTGCGCCATCTGGTTGCGCAAGCCTTCCGACTCTTTCACGGTCAGGCCGGCGAACGAGACGACGAGCATTCCGTCGGCGTCTTTGAAGTCGTCCGCCAGCTCCTGGAGGACCAGGCGATTCACGAGATTAGGCATTCGACACCACCCATGCGATTTGGACGCCCGGTCCCATCGTGGTGGAGACCACGACCTTGCGAAGGAAGTCGCCCTTGACGGCCGGCGGCCGCAGCGCGGAGACGTGATCGAGGAACGCGTGCAGGTTGTCGCGCAGGTCCTCGGCTGAGAACGAACGCTTGCCGAGCGGCGCGTGCACGTTGCCGCCGGCGTCGGTGCGGAACTCGACCTTGCCGGCTTTGAACTCCTTGACTGCCGCGGCGACGTCGGTCGTCACGGTGCCGGACTTCGGGCTGGGCATCTTGCCCTGCGGGCCGAGCACTTTTCCGAGCTTTCCGACGTGTTTCATCATGTCCGGGCTCGTGATGACGATGTCGAAGTCCATCCATCCGCCCTGGATTCGATCGGCGAGTTCGGCGGCGCCGACTTCGTCCGCTCCAGCTGCGCGCGCGGCGTCTGCCTTGTCGCCCTCGGCGAACACGATCACGCGCACTTTGCGGCCGAGCCCCTTGGGCAGCGACACCGCGCCGCGCACGAGTTGATCCGTCTTCTTCGGGTCGATGCCAAGGCGCACGACGACCTCGACGGACTCGTCGAATTTCGCCGGCGGCAGGCTCTTGAGCAGTTGGATCGCCGCGACGGGTTCGTACACGCGCGTGCGGTCCACTTTGGCCGCTGCCTGGAGGTATCTCTTGCTGTGCTTGACCATGATCAGCCCTCGACCTTGATCCCGGACGAACGCGCCGTGCCCGCGATGATCCGGCACGCGGCCTTGAGGTCGCGCGCGTTGAGATCCTTCAGCTTCAGCTTCGCGATCTCTTCCACTTGCGCCTGCGTGACCTTGCCCACGATCTCCGTCCCCACGGTTCCCGAGCCTTTTTCAAGGCCCGCCGCGCGCTTGAGCAGCACGGCCGCCGGCGGCGACTTCAGGATGAAGTCGAACGAGCGGTCTTTGTAGACGGTGATCTCGACCGGGATGATGAGGCCCTGTTGATCGCGCGTCGCGTCGTTGAATTGCTTCACGAACGCAGCGATGTTCACGCCGTGCGATCCGAGCGCGGGGCCGACCGGCGGCGCCGGCGTGGCTTGTCCCGCGGGACATTGCAACTTGATCTTGCCTGTGACTTCTTTAGCCATGAGTCGATTCGCTGCTCTGTGATTCCATCGCGCCTGTCTTCGGATTCATCCGAGCATCAGACGGCCGCGACCTCCCAGTACTCGAGCTCGACCGGCGTGGGGCGTCCGAAGATCGTCACGACGACCTTCACCGTTCCCTTCTCCGGATTGACCTCGCTGACCGTGCCGTCGAACCCGTCGAAGGCGCCGGACTTGATCTTGACCATGTCGCCCTTGTGCAAGCCGATCGTGACTTGCGGGCGCATCTCGGAGTCGGACATGCGCGCGAGGATCGCGGACACTTCGGACTCCGTGAGCGGCGTCGCTTCACCGCGGCTGCCGAGGAATTCGCGCAGGCCGTCGATCTCGCGCAACGTGTTGCGCGCCTTGACGGCGCGCGGATCTTCGGGATCTTCGAGATCCGCTTGCACCATCAGGTAACCGGGATACAGCTTGCGATTGACGACGCGCTTCTTGCCGTTCTTGAGATCGGTGACGCGCTCGAACGGCACGAGGATCTGCGGGATCAAGTCCTGCACGCCGGCGACCTTCAGCCGCGTCAGCGCGTTGCGCGCGATGCTGTCCTCGCGACCGGATTGGCAGCGGACGAAGTACCAGCGCATGGTCATCATCCGACACCTCCCGCGAAGATCAGGGTCGTCCAGCGACCGAGCATCCAGTCGGCTCCCGCCAGAAAGCCCATCAAGAACAGGACGCAGACGATGACGATGATCGAGGAGTTGATCGCTTCCGGAAGCGTAGGCCAAGTCACCTTGCGCAGCTCGGATTCGGTCTCGATCAGGAGCTCGGCGACCTTCGGCGTCTGCTGCCAGCGGTAGAGGAAATAGAGCGCCGCCGCGAGGACCACGATCGTGATGAGGATGGCACCGTTCAGCTTCACGCCGAGCACGGGGAGCTTCGTGAACGACGCGAAGAACGGCCGACCGAGCGCGCCGCCGAAACGCGACGACAGCTCCGCGTGCAGCGACGTGCACCCGTACAAGACGAGGAGCGCCAGCGACCAATAGGCCACCAGTCGCGCAATCCGTCCTTGATCCGGTTTGTAGGCCATTCGATTGTTCTCGCTCGGTCTGCGCTGCGGCGCGGAGCGCGCCACGTCTGCGGTTCGTCGATCGCCGCGCCGGGCGACTCAGCGCCCGGGCACGTCCGCAGCAGCACGATCCCCTAGAGCTTCTTTTCCTTGTGCGACGTGTGCTTGCGGCAGAAGCGGCAGTACTTGTTCTTCTCGAGCTTGTAGGTCGCCTTGAGCCGCTTGTGCGTCGTGTAGTTGCGGTTGGAGCACACGGTGCACTCCATGAATACGTAGCGTTCCTTGACCTTCATCGCGCGGGTTCTCGGGGCGTCAAGCGGTTCGGCAGGGAGCAGCCCGTCCGGCGCGACGCAGCGGTCGCACCGGACGGAGCGTGGGTCACTTCAGGATCTTCGTCACGACGCCGGCGCCGACCGTTCGGCCACCTTCGCGGATGGCGAAGCGCAGTTGTTCGTCCATGGCAACCGGCGTCAAGAGCTCGATCTCCATCTTGATGTTGTCACCGGGCATGCACATTTCCGCGCCGCCGAGCAGCGTGGCCGTGCCGGTCACGTCCGTCGTGCGGAAGTAGAACTGCGGGCGGTAGCCGCTGAAGAACGGCGTGTGCCGTCCGCCTTCGTCCTTCGAGAGGACGTACACCTCGGCCTCGAACTTCGTGTGCGGCGTGATCGTGCCGGGCTTGGCGACGACCATCCCGCGCTCGAGATCCTTTTTGTCGATACCGCGCAGCAGGATGCCGACGTTGTCGCCAGCTTCACCGGAGTCGAGCGTCTTCTGGAACATCTCGACGCCCGTGCACACGGACTTCATCGACTCGGCGCGCAGACCGACGATCTCGACCGGCTCGCCGACCTTGATGCGGCCACGATCGATGCGGCCGGTACCCACCGTGCCGCGACCCATGATCGAGAACACGTCCTCGATGCACATCAGGAACGGTTTGTCGACGAGGCGCTCGGGCGTCGGGATGTAGGAGTCGATCGCCGCCATCAGCTCGTCGATGCAAGCGTTGGCCTTGTCGTCTGCTCCGCCTGACTCCAACGCGGCCTTCGACTGACCGCGGATGATCGGTGTGTCGTCGCCCGGGAACTTGTACTTGTTCAGGAGATCGCGGATCTCCATCTCGACGAGGTCGATCAGCTCGGGATCGTCGAGCAGGTCGATCTTGTTCAAGAACACGACGATGTACGGCACGTTGACCTGACGAGCGAGCAGCACGTGCTCGCGCGTCTGCGGCATCGGACCGTCGGCGGCCGACACGACGAGGATCGCGCCGTCCATCTGCGCGGCACCCGTGATCATGTTCTTCACGAAGTCCGCGTGGCCGGGGCAATCGACGTGCGCGTAGTGGCGCGCCGTGGTTTCGTACTCGGTGTGCGACGCCGCGATGGTCACGGTCTTGTCGGCCGACCGTACGGTGCCGCCTTTCGTGATCTCGGCGTAGCTCTTCGCCTTGGTTCCCATCTTGTGGGCCGAGCGCGCTGCCAGGGCCGCCGTCAGCGTGCTCTTCCCGTGGTCGATGTGGCCAATCGTGCCGACGTTCACGTGCGGCTTGGTCCGCTGGAAGACTTCCTTAGCCATGGATGGATTGTGTTGCTTTGGCGGGCCTGTGCCCGGGTGATGGATGGAGTGAGCGTCGCGACGAGCGACGCCCATGCATCGATGAGTTGTTGAGAAAAGAACCGTGTTGTGAGGTGGAGCTGCTGCTGGGGCTTGAACCCAGGACCTCTTCCTTACCAAGGAAGTGCTCTACCACTGAGCTACAGCAGCGAGAGGTCGCGGGCTGGCGAACTCGGGAGCCGAAGAGCTGCGGCCACGCGCGTGGAGCGGGCGAAGGGAATCGAACCCTCGTGTGCAGCTTGGAAGGCTGCCGTTCTACCATTGAACTACGCCCGCCTCCGGCGGAACCGCGCCTGTCAGCGGCTGCGACCGGCGCGCGCCGTCGCCGCGAGATGAGACCGAGCAACAGCCCGCTCACCACCCCGCGCACGTGCGCCCGATGGCCGTGTTGGCGACGACTCACGGCGGTGCGTTGGAATGGTGGGGAGAGGCGGATTCGAACCGCCGAAGGCTGTGCCACCAGATTTACAGTCTGGTCCATTTGGCCGCTCTGGTATCTCCCCGGGGTCGAAGACGAGGGAGCGCGAAGAGAGCCTCGCGCCCGCTCGATATCTGGGATGTTCGGTCCAAACGCAGGCGCCCCGACGCACCCGCTCGCTGCGCGTCGCTCGCGACGCCAACGATGTACGAGGTCCGCGGACGCACCGCTCCCTGAATCATCTGCCTTGGTCTCGTTGTGAGGGAACAGCTTCTCCGTCTGGTGCCGCGATCGGTCCCAAGCAGCGTCGTCGACTGGATGCTCCGCGCGGGAGCCAGCGGTGGGACTCGAACCCACGACCGCCTGATTACAAATCAGGAGCTCTACCAACTGAGCTACGCTGGCGGAGGCCGCGCAGCCCGTGGGCAGTCCAGATCGACGCCATGCAAAGGGCCCGGTGGACACTCCGGACGGCGAAGTGAGCGCGGTATGGTACGGCCCGCCAGCGCCGCGTCAAGCGGCGCGATCGATTTGGCTCGGCGGCAGAGAGTCACAGCAAGGCGTTCGATTGCCGGAACGAGTGCCAGGCGCGTTCGATCTCTTGGAGGGAGTCGCCGCCGAACTTGGCCAGGAACGCGCGCGCGAGCTCGAGCCCGACCATGGCCTCCCCCACGACGCTCGCGGCGGGAACCGACGTCACGTCCGAGCGCTGGTAGGTCGCCGCCACGGTCTCGAGCGTCTCGAAGTCGACCGTCGATACGCCCCGGCGCAGGGTCGGGATCGGTTTCATCGCGACGCGGACGACGAGCGGCTCGCCCGTGCTCATGCCGCCTTCCAGCCCACCGGCTCGATTCGTCGCGCGGCGGTAGCGTCCGCCGGCCGGCCCGTCCTCGTGCGGCGCGGCCACGATGGCGTCGTGCACCTCGGATCCGGGACGGCGGGCCGAGTCGAAGCCCAGTCCGAACTCGACGCCTTTCATCGCCGGGATCGAGAGCAGCGCTCCGCCGATGCGCGACGTGAGCCGCTCGGGCCCGCTCGCGTAGCTGCCGAGTCCCGGCGGCAGACCCATCGCGCGGATCTCGAAGATGCCGCCGAGCGTGTCGCCCTCGGCCTTGGCCGCATCGATGCGCGCGTGCATCGCTGTTTCGGTGGTGGTGTCCAGCACGTAGAGCTCACTTGCATCGCGTATCCGTTCTCGTTCCTCACGCGCAAGCGCGAACACGGACTCGATGCGCTCGCTCGAAGCGGCGACTCCGCCGAGCTCGCGAACGAACGCGAACACCTCGATGCCGAAGTGCTCGAGGATCTGCCGGGCGATCGCGGCGAGCGCGACGCGTGCCGCGGTTTCGCGCGCGCTGGCGCGTTCGAGCACCGCGCGCGGATCGCGCATCCCGAGCTTCTGACAACCCGCGAGGTCGGCGTGGCCGGGCCGCGGATTGGTCGGAACCGAGAGCTTGTCGATCGACGCGTCGCGGTTCGCGATCGTAAATGCGATCGGCGACCCGATCGTCACACCCAGTCGCGTGCCCGAGAGCAGCTCGATCGAGTCGCGCTCGATCTTCATGCGCCCGCCACGCCCGTACCCGCCTTGGCGGCGCGCGAGCTCGCGGTCGACGCGCTCCGTCGAGAGCTCGAGTCCCGCGGGAAAGCCCTCGAGCGTCCCCACGAGAGCGCGGCCGTGCGACTCACCGGCCGTCGTCCACGTCAGCGCGCTCATTCGGTTCGCTCTCCATCCGATCGCGCCGACGGATCCCGGCCGCCCGGCAAGTCACGCCCGCCGGGCAAGTCCCTTCCGAACGGCACATGCGCGCGCGCAGGGAGCGGCGCGCGCGGCTCGCCCGGTGCCTGCGCGCCGGCGGTGCCGCAGATCTCGAGGCAACCTTGTATGCGCGTTTCGAGCTCGGCCATCCCGACGGGTTTCGCGATCACACCGACGATGCCGGGCATCGTCGCGAACAGTCGAGCGAGCTCGCGGTCGAGGTAGCCGGACACGACGAGCGTCGGCGGGAGCAGCTTTTCGCGCGCGAGCGCGGGCAGCTCCTCGCGGCCGTGCTCGAAGCCGAGGTCGATGTCGGAGAGCATCAGGTCCGGAGCCAGTTCGCGAATCCGCTCGCGTGCCTGTGCGAAGGAGGTCGCCGTGCGGACGTGGTGTCCGCGCTTGGTGAGGAACCACGCGATCAGCTCGACGATGCGCGGATCGTTGTCGACGAGAAGCAACTCGGCCATCGCGGTAGAGCCTAGGGAATCGAGGGCCGCGATCGAAGTGTGCGCGCGCAACTCGTGACTCGAAACGCTAGAGCGATTCGTATTCCGTCACCTCGTCGAACGACACCTTGAGCCGCATCTTGCCGAGCTGTACCGAGACTTCGCGACTCTCGCGGTCGACCTTGTGCACGACGAGGCGCTGCCGGTAGCGCGGCAGGTAGACGAAGCTGCCTTTCTTCAAGACGTCGAGGAACGCCTGACGACGGTCGGACAGCGCGGTGCCCGACAGCTCGCGCTCGAGCTCTTCGAGCACTTCGTCGAGCGCCTTGCGCGCGGCCGGGGGGAGCTGCGCGAGGAGGCTCCTGCCGCGCTCGACGAGGCGCCGAGCTTCGCGGACACGCCCCTCGATACCGCGCTGGGCCTCGGCTTCGAGCAGCTCGCCGCGCCGCGAGAGCACTTGCCGTTCTTCTTCCAACTCGCGCGTCGTGCGCGATGCGTCGGCCAGTCGCGATTCGGCTTGCGTGCGCACGTGTTCCGCTTGCGTGCGTGCGATGCGGACGTCGGCCATCAGCCGCGCCACTTCCGCGTCGCGTTTGACGAGTCGCTCTTGCGCGCGGTCGACGAGCTTGGGCGGCAGGCCGAGTCGACGCGCGATCACGAGAGCCCCCGACTCGCCGGGCGTCCCCATCAAGATGCGGTAGAGCGGCTGGAGCGTCTTCACGTCGAACTCGACGCACGCGTTCTCCGCGCGTGCATTACGGAACGCGAACTCCTTCAGCTTGCCGATGTGCGTGCTGACGATCGTCGGGCTCGCGCGTGCGAGCAATTGTTCGAGGATCGCTTCCGACAGCGCCGCTCCTTCGTCGGGGTCGGTGCCGCCGCCGAGCTCGTCGAGCAGGACCAGCGTGTTCTTGGTCGCGCGCTCGAGCCCGGCCTTGATCCGCATCATGTGCGACGAGAACGTCGACAGGCTCTGGCGGATCTCCTGTTCGTCACCGATGTCGGCGACGATCCCGTCGTAGAGCGGAATCGCCGAACCTTCGTCGCACGGCACGGGCAGACCGCAACGGACCAGCAGCGCGAGGATCCCGGCCGTCTTGAGCGCCAGCGTCTTCCCACCGGTGTTCGGCCCCGTGAGGATCAGAAGATCGAAGTCGGCGCCGAGACGCAGATCGATCGGAACGACGCGCGCGAGGCGCCCGAGCCGTTCCTCTTCGACGAGCAGTGGGTGCCGCGCGCCGCGCAGCACGAGCCCGGGCGGAGCGCTCGGACCGCCGGACATCCCCGGGTCGCCGGACACATACGGCACGCGCGCGCGCGAAGCACCGCCCTCGGTCGCGTACCGCGCGCTGATCGCCGCGACCTCGAGCTCGCCGATGCGCTCCGCGGCGCGCGCGATGTCCGCCTGAGCGAGCAGGAGACTGCGCGTCAGCTCGAGGAGGATCCGCTCGACCTCGCGCCTCTCGTCCGCGGCGCACTCCGCTTGCCGATTGCCGAGCAGGACGACCTCGCGCGGCTCGACGAACACGCTCTCTCCGCTTTGCGAGCGATCGTGCACGAGGCCGGGCAATCGGCCGGCGCTCTTGGCGCGCACGGCGAGGACCGGCCGGCCCGCGCGTCGGTGCACGCTCTGGTCCGAGAGCACGGACTTGATCTCCGGGCGTGCCATGAGAGCGCGCAGAGCACGGTCGATCGCGTGCGCGGCCTCGGCGGACTGCTTGCGCAGACGCGCGAGAAGCGGCGAGGCGCCGTCGCGCACACGGCCGCGTTCATCGACGATCGTCTCGATCTGTTCGAGGAGCGGAGCGAGGTCCGGCAGATCGCGCGCGAGCGCCGAGCACGCGGGCAGCTCGCGCTCGTGCGCGCGGAGCCATTCCGCGATGCGTGCCGCGGCGAGGAAGAACTCGCGCAGCGCGATGAGCGGCTCCTCCTCGAGCGCGCGTCCGGCGGAACGCGCGTGAGCCAGCGCGGCCATTGGATCGCTGACGCCGGCGAGGTTTGGGAGCTCACCTGTCCGAGCACAGCCGATCATCTCGCGCACGCGCGCCAGGGCCGCGCGCGCCTCCGTGTCGGAGAGCGGTGCGCGCTCCCGCAGCGCGCGCAAGCCGAGCGACGTCCACGCGAAACGCTCGAAAAGCGCGCGCACGGCCGCGAACTCGAGAGCGCGAGCGGCGAACGACTCGAGCCGCCGCACGCGCACGTCGAGAAGCTCCGGTTCGGTGGCGCGCTCTGGATTCCCCATGAAATGTGCGCCACAGCCTACCGGGCGCAACCTGTCCCTCGTGCCAACTGGATGCGGATCCGTAGTGCCCCTAGACTTCGGAGCGTGCAGGCCCGACGTGCCAAGACGGAACACACCTATGACTGAACTCACGAACAACTCAGGACGCTTCGAGACCCGCGCCATCCACGCCGGACAAGAGCCCGATGCCGACAACGGCGCGGTGATGACGCCGGTGTACTTGACGAGCACCTACAAACAGGACGCGCCGGCGGTGCCGCGGCAAGGATACGAGTACTCGCGGACGTCGAATCCGACGCGGACCGCGCTCGAGCAGAACCTCGCCTCGCTGGAGAGCGCACGCTGGGCACTGGGATTCAGCTCCGGGCTCGCCGCCACGAACGCGCTCATGGACAGGCTCGTCCCCGGCGATCACGTCGTGGCGGGGAACGACCTGTACGGCGGCACGTACCGCTTGTTCACGAAGGTGTTCGAGCGCTACGGCGTCCGCTTCACGTTCGTCGACACCACGGACCTCGCGGCCGTCGAACGCGCAATCGAGGAGAAGACGCGCTACGTCTACATCGAGACGCCCACGAACCCGCTGCTGCGGATCAGCGACATCGCGGCGATCGCGCGCACAGCGCACGCGAAGAAGAAGCTCGTGATCGTCGACAACACGTTTGCGACGCCCTATCTGCAAAGACCGCTGGAGCTGGGCGCCGACATCGTCCTCCACTCGCTCACGAAGTACCTCGGCGGACACTCGGACGTCGTCGCGGGCGCGCTCGTCGGCCGCGATCCGGAGTTACAACGCGAGCTCGCGTTCTTCCAGAACGCGGTCGGCGGCACGCCCGGACCGCTCGACATGTTCCTCGTGATGCGCGGCATCAAGACCCTCGCCGTCCGGATGGACCGGCACTCGTCGAATGCGGCGAAGCTCGCGGATCACCTGGAGCGATTGCCGCAGATCGAGCGCGTGTACTACCCGGGCCTCGCGTCTCACCCGCAACACGCGCTCGCGAAGAAGCAGATGGCTGCGTTCGGAGGCATGATCGCGTTCGAGCTCGGGGGCGGCGTCGAAGCCGCGAATACGTTCGCGTCCAGTACACGAGTGTTCACGCTCGCCGAGTCGCTCGGAGGCGTCGAGTCGCTGGTCGAAGTTCCGACGAGCATGACGCACGCGAGCATCCCCCCCGCGGTCCGTCGCGCGGCCGGACTTGCCGACGGACTGGTGCGACTCTCGGTCGGCATCGAGCACGTCGACGACCTCATCGAAGACGTCGACCAAGCGCTCGCCAAGGCACGCGTCGCGATCCCGCAGGCGCGCAGCGCGGCGAAGAAGGCCTGATCCGCGGCGAGGGCGAACCGCCGGCGCTGCCCGCGCGCGCGAGCAACGAGTTGGCCTCGTACTCGAACGGCGAGTTCGTCCCGTACTAGAACGGCGAGTTCGTCGCCGGGGGCTGCGGCACTTGCGGCGGCTTGTAGGCCGGCGGCACCGGTTTCGGCGCGGGAACGCGCTCGAAGCGCAGGCGCTCCTCGCGCTCGTGCTCCCGTTCGTCGCACACGCGTTCGCGCATCAGCCGCCCGACCTTGAACTTCACAACGCGCTTGGCGGGCACCGACACCTTCTCGAGAGTGCGCGGATTTTGCGCGCGGCGCGCGGCGCGCTCTCGCACCTCGAACACGCCGAACTCACGGAACTCCAGTCGGTTTCCGACGACGAGCTCTTGGATGATCTCGTCCAAGAAGCGCTGGAGGATGTCCTTGACCACCACCTTCGTCTGACCGGTCTGGTCGGCGATGCGGTTGACGAGTTCCTTCTTCGTGATCGTCAGCGGCTCGGAGCTCATGGAGGGTGCCGGCACGTGAGGCCCCGCTCCTCGCCCCCTCTCTCAGCGGAGGGGCATTCGTCAGGTTCGGGGCAGCCGACCGGATGTCGCCGGAGGCCGGGAGCGTGAGTATCGAACTGCAATATCTGCGGGTCAAGTAAGAACTTGTGACCGATGGAGTCAGCTCGACGGCGAGCTTCTTTCCTCGAGGACGAACGTCACCGGCCCGTCGTTCACGAGCTCGAGCTCCATGTGCGCCCCGAACCGGCCGGTGTGCGTGGGCACCCCCAGCTCGCGCAGCGCGGCGACGAACCCCTGGTACAGAGGCTCGGCTTCGGCCGGCGGCGCGGCTGCGTCGAACGACGGCCGGCGTCCGCGCTGCCCGGGCGACCGGTCGTCGACGGCCAAAGTGAACTGGCTCACGACCAGCGCCGCGAGCGCGCCTTCGTGGAGACTGCGATTCATGCGGCCGCGCTCGTCCGCGAAGATCCGGAACTGAGCGATGCGCGCAGCGAGCCGCCGCGACTCCTCGAGCGTGTCACCGCGGACGACCCCGACGAGTACGACGAGCCCGGCACCGATCTTACCGAGATCCTTCCCTTCGCTCGCGACGCGCGCGCGAGAGACGCGCTGCACCACCGCCCTCACGCACGGCCCTCGCGCGAGCGCGCGATCCGGCTCATCGGATTCGCGTTCGCTCGGCTCATCGGATTCGCGTTCGCTCGGCTCATCGGATTCGCGTTGGCGCGGGTCATCGGCTTCGCGTTCGCACGCGCCTTCTCGCGCTGCGCTTGGAAGCGCTCGAGTCGGATGCGCGCGCGCATGCGTTCGAGGAGCGTGCTGAGATCGGGCGAGGCTCGCGACATCGCGAGCACGCGCGTCCACGCAGCTTCCGCGGCCACCGGATCGTGGAGCCAATGGTCGTAGAGCATCGCTTGCTGCACGACGGGCAGGATCTCGCCCGGCGAGACGGCCTCGGCGCGCTGCGCGGCGGCGAGCGATGGTTCGAGCTCGCCGAGTGCCTGCTCCGTCGACGCAGCGACCGCGAGAGCTCGGCCGGGCTCTGCGCCGTCGGTACCGAACTCCTCGAGCAGTTGGCGCGCGCGCCCGGGATCACCGTCGAGCACGGACAGGATCGCGAGATCGAGCTCGGCGCCGCGCACGAGGCGTGCGTCGAGTCGCGAGTCGCCGCGCGCACGCGCGAGCCACACCTCGAGCGCCGCGACCGCATCGCTCACGTTGCCGCCCTGCGCGAGCATCCAAGCCTCGAGCCAGCGCGTCGGCAGATGTCCTGGATCGGCTTCGTGCGCGCGCGCGACCCATACGCGCACCTGCGCCCAGTCGCTCGTGCGCGCCGCGAGGAATGCGCGGCCATAGTGGATCCATGCGCAATCCGCGTCGAGTTCCTCAGCGCGATCGAGCAACAGCATCGCGGCCGGTGCGTCGGGCTCGAGCCGCGCGGCGAGTACGAAGTTCGCGACCGTCGGCTCCGCTTCGGCCGTACGGCGATACCGTTCGCGCAACGATTCGTACGCGGCGCTCGAATCCACCGCAGGTGGAGCGGCTGCACGCGCCACGCTTTCCGCAGGCGGGATCGCAAGCGCGATCTCCGCTTCTTGCAACCAGACGCCGACCACGAGTTGGTCGGGCAGGCGCGCGTTTAAGGCGGCGAGCGACGCGCGCGCCGCTTCGTCGCGTCCGCTCTGCATGTCGCGGCGAGCCGCATCGAACAGCGCGCGATCCGGGGCCGTGAACGCGTCGAAACGCGACTTCGATTCCGGGATCGGCTGAGCGCCGGGACTCCCGCACGCGCAGAACGCGAGGCTGAGCGCGAGCTCGCACGCCCGCCAGCGCGCGGCCGCCGAGGCAAATCGAAGGATCACCTGTCGATCTGTCCGACGAAACGCAGCGAGTCCGCGCGCTGCTCCTCGGCGGTCGCTTTGTCGTTGAAGTATGCGTCGCCGGCGGCGAGCACGACGAGATCGACGGGACCGGGACGCTCGAGCACCACGAGCTTCTTGAGAGCCACGATCGCGAGATTGTCGAGCTGCGCTTGGATCTCGGCCGGCCCGACGCCTTCTTTCACGGTGATCTGCTGCAGGTACCCGGCGGGCACGGTCTTCTCCGTGCGGTCGTGCAATTCGGGATTGGACGGCGTCGCCAGGTGCTCGAGCAGACCGATCGGACCTTCGATGCGCACCTGATCCGCTACGAGTAGCGCGGGCTTCATGAACCGGTCGGTCCACGGGGCCCGTTTCGTCGTGATCTCCGCGGGTGGACCTGCGTTGGGATCGGGCGCCGGCGCGTAGCGCGAGCGCACTTCGTTCTTCGAGTCAGGTGTGCCGCACGCGACGAGCAGGACGCCGCCCAGGGCACACGTTCGAAAACCACGCTGTGCCGACCGTAGTACCGACATGAGAACCCCTCCGCCCGCACTCGGGCCGCGTGCACTCACGCGCCCTTCCGAGTCCGATCGTTTCCTTGTGCCACTTCAAAGCCGGCGAGTCCACAGCGAACGCGGCCACTGACGGACGTGTGCGCTGGCCGCGCGGTCAGCGCAACCCACACGCCGCGAGCGCGCGGTCGCGTGTGGCGCGCGCTCGCGCGACCGCGCGTTCGGCCCCGCGCGCGAGGCAGCGGTCGACCTCCGCCGGATCGGCGAGCAGTTCCGCGCGTCGCGCGCGCGCAGGCGCGAAGCGAGCTTCCATCGCATCGACGATCGCGACCTTGAGATGCCCGTAGCCCGGTGCACCGGTGCCGCCGCGACGGACGCGTTCCTGCCAGTCATGGAGCTCGCTCGGCGGCAGGAAGAGCTCGAGGAAGCGGAAGAGCAGGAGCTGCGACGGATCCTTCGGTTCTTCTGGACCGCGGCTGTCGGTGACGATTCGGCCGAGCGCCTGCTTGAGCGGCTTGCCCGACTCGAAGATCCACACGTCGTTGCCGTAGGTCTTGCTCATCTTCTCGCCGTCGAGCCCCGGCACCTTGGCCAGGCTCTCTTCGCGCGGGATCACGGCCTCGGGGCGGCGGAACACCGGGCCGAACGCGGCGTTGAACGATTGCGCCATGTCCTGCGCCATCTCCACGTGTTGGATCTGATCCTTGCCGACCGGCACTTGGTCGCTGTCGTAGGCCAGGATGTCGGCGGCCATCAGGATCGGATACGTGAAGAGGCCGACGTTGGGCTTGATCCCGTGCGCGACCTTGTCCTTGTACGAGTGCGCGCGCTCGAGCAGCCCCATCCCCGTCACGCAGGCGAGCAGCCAGGCGATCTCCTGGACCTCGGGCACGTCG
>JANLUN010000672.1:0-1658 GCA_031363505.1 Planctomycetota bacterium
GCTCGCCGGTCTCGAACGGCAGCGACGAGGCGGCGTAGCCGTAAACATTCTCGATCAAGAGCGCGAGGAACGCGGGGTCCTGGATCGAGAACGCCGCCGACGACGCGACGCGGCCGTCCATCCGGAACCAGCCCGTCTCGACGGTCGGAGCACCGAAGACTTCGTTCGGTGCATGGTGCGTCGAGAACTTCAGGAACTGTTGGGAGAACACATTGGAGATCGAGAGCAACGGGCGCTTGTCCCAGCACTGGACGGTCACCTGAGACGAGAAAGCTTCCTCGTTGTCGTTGTAGATCGCGAAGTCGATCCGCGCGTTGAACTCCGGCCCGCCGGTCAAGTTGATCAGCACGAGGTCGCTCGCGATACCGGAGCGCTGCCCGACGAAGCGCGGGATCAGGATCTCGTCGCTCGACGGACAGTACTCGAAGCCGTTGAGGTCACGAATTCCATCACCATCGTCGTCCGTCGTCGTGCCCTCGGCTCCAACGCCGAGGTAGACGAACGCGTTGTGGGAGTAGTCGATCGACGCGGTGCCGTTCCCGATCAGCGACGAGCCGATCAGGAAGTTGTGCACGATCGCCGCGCCCGTGACGGGGTCCTTCGCGAAGGCGTACATGTACCCCTGGCTGGCCTGCGGGTTGTGAAAGGCCGTGACCGCGGAGAACGTGTCGTTCGGCGACAGCCTGTGCGTGCGATTGAACTCGATGCACTCGAGCAGCTGGCCTTGCAGGCCTCGGCGCGCGAGGTAGATGAACTCGACATCGACCGTCCCGCCCAGAATGCCGGGCGATTCGAAGCCGGTGTCCTGGTTCGTGTTCGTGACCGTGATCAACGTGATATCGCCCGAGCGGTTGTCGAACTCGGGGAAGACGAGCAGGCTGCCGGGATTCGGGTGGCCGGGGGGCGCGCAATCGGGTTCCGTCGGTCCGGCGAGCGACTCGATCGTCAGATCGAACAGGATCGGCGACGCGATCGTCTGCGGCGTGGCGCGGGCAAAGTGGACGCGTATCTCGACGAACCGACCGAACACGCCGCTGAAGAGCAAGCCGTTCGTCACGGGTTGGAACGCGAGGCTCGCGAGCGCGGGCACGCTGTTCGCCGCGCGGAACTCCACGGAGAGGCTCGTGCCGGTCGGCTCGGCGGCGTGGTAGCTGATGCGACCGAACTCGGTGTTCCGCGCGCCGCTGTCGAAGATCACGGACCACGTGCCGTTCGGTTGAAGCGTCTGGAGCGGAACAGAGCCCGTGAAGTCGCTGTAGTTTTCCGGGGCGGCATCCGCGCCAAGGGCAACGGTCAGATCGACCGCGCCGAGCGCGTCCACTCCGCCGTTCGGATCGATCCGCATCGCGGTGTTCGAGCCGAAGTTCGCAACCCATACCTTCCCACTCGCGTCGACCGACACGCCGCGCGGGCTGATCCCTTGAGCGCCGAGCGGAATGACCTTGCGGATCGCACCATTATTGGCGAGGCGGGAGACGTCATTGCTGGCGCTATTGCCGACCCACACGTTGTTGTCGATCGGTGTCACCGCGAGCGACCGGTCCAGTGACGCGCCGCCGGACGGAACCGGGAAGCCACCGACAAGATTGCCGGCAGGGTCGTACTTGCTGACCTCGTTGTCGTTGAATTGACAGACCCAGATGAAGCCGTTGTTGTCG
>JANLUN010000641.1:0-2283 GCA_031363505.1 Planctomycetota bacterium
TGAAGTTGTTCGAGAAGCTGGGCGAGTAGCCGGGGGCTTGCCCTTCGACGACCCACTCGCTCTGCGAGACGCCCTCCAACGTGAATTCGCCCGTCGGGCTGTTGAACGACTGGCTGATCTCGCTGGGTGCGGTCGGCAGGCCCGGGCCGTAGTAGAAGCGCAGGCGTACCGTGAAGGCCGTGATCGGCGCGTTCGTGGCCGCGTCGACGACTTGGCCCGAGACGTTCGGCTCGCGGACCATCTCGAGCGTCACGTTGCTCGTGCCGGTTTCGACGCGCGTGTTGCGCTCCGCGCGGAAGCCCTTGGCGACGGCCATCACGTTGTAAGGGCCGGGCGTCAGGTTCTCGAGGCAGAAGTCGCCCTTGGCGTCGGTGACCGCGTCGCCTCGCGCGCTCTGCTGCGTGCTCGAGAATCCGAGCGCCGTGACGCGCGCTTCGACGACGCCTTGCCCTTGGTCGTCGACCACGCGTCCGCAGATCATCTCGCCCACCTTGAGCGTCACGTCCCGCGTGAGCGCTTCCTCGCGATCGAAGACGAGGCCGTTGATCGTGATCGTGCCGTAGCCCTGCGCCATCACGGTCATGATGCGCTGGCCCTTGGGGACGTTGACCATCGTGAAGCGGCCTTCGCGATCGGTCTTGCCGGTCATGCGATCAGGCGGCACGTACGTCGAGCCCTGGAAGATCATCCCGTCGAGGTAGATCGTCGCGTCGTTCACCGCGTTGCCGCCTTCGTCGCGGACGGTTCCGGCGAGCGTCGCGCCCTGCGTCAACGTGATCGGCGGTTCTTGGAACGTGCCCGAGTCGCCGATCGGGATCGACGTGTCTTCGTAGCGCGTGTACTCGGGATGCTTGATCGTGATCCGGTAGCGGTCGCGCGGCTCGACGTTGCGGAACGCGAAGCGCCCTTCGGAGTCGGTGCGCTGCGTCACGTCCTTGCTCGTGTCGAACTTCTCGTTCACGAAGAACAAGTTGCTCGTGTTCGCCGTGCTGATCGTGACCTCGGCGCCGCTGACGCCGCGTCCCTGCGGGTTGCGCACGAGACCGCTGAAGACGTTGTCGTAGCCGACGATCGCGCTGGGATCGAGCTTGCGGCCTGGATTGGCCTCCGTCGGCGTTTGAACCGTGCGGTCGGGGTTCTCGGTCCCGCCGCCGTCGAGCGACGATCCCGAAAGCGGCGGCTTGGCAGGCGCGACACTGCCCGCGGCCGTCGTGGTCGTAGGGGTTTCGGTGGCGGCCGGTGACTCGGGCAGGAGTCGCATGACTCCGAAAATCAGCGCCGCGATGGCGACGATGACGAGGGCGAGAACGAGGATGGGACGCATGACGCTTGGGCCCTAACCGGGGTGATGTGGCGCGGGCGAGTTGGCGGTTCGGTGGATCGCCGGAGCGCTATCGAGCGCTCTCGGCAGGAGTTCGCATGACTGGCGATGGACGCTGTCGGCGGCCGTTGCTTCCTTCGGACCGAGGATGTTAACGCTCGGTTCGGCAAACCGACCGGGGATACTTCGCCCCGACTTTGGAAAAACCCGCCGGTCCGCGGGGGTCAGGCCTTCGACGGCGTCGGGACGCTGTCTTGTTCGGCCAAGAGGTCGCGCGACGGCCAGAAAGACTCCGCGTAGATCTGGTGGCCCAGGAAGTAGGCGAACAGCACGAGCTCGAAATCGACGCGGCGGAAGACCTCGATCCGAGTCTTCCGGCCGAAGATTGCAGGGGTGATGCGAGCGATCTCGCCGGTCTTCGGAGCCAGCATCCGCCAACCGCGGCCGAAGCCGGGGAGCGGGAGCACGCGGTAGGGCTTGTTCCCCGTCGCCAGCGCGATCTCGCGCCGCACGAAGCTCGACCGGAGCGACGACCCGAGCCATTCGCGGCCTTCCGTCCACAGCGAGAACTGGCTGCGCAAGAGGCCCGGATCGCGGCGGAAGTGCAGGACTTCGCCCTTCACGGGACGGTACTCGCCGCGCGTGATCAGCCCATTGTTGCTGCGCGCGACCGTGAGCTCGCCGATCGGCTGTCCGCCGGTCGTGATCGTGTGGCGTGTGCGCCACAGCCCCGACACCCGAACTTCGTACGTTGCGATCGTCTCTGCCACCTGCCCTGCTCCGGCCCAAAGCTTACTCCGCAATCTGTGGGTCGCGCAGGGCGGGAAACAGGGAGCCGGGAGGAAATCCCTTCTGGAGTCGGGCGACACGGAAGCGTGGGAGAGCGTTGTTCCAGCGGCGGACTGGGCGCCCGCGCGCAGGTGTCGCGTCTTCAGGACCGATGACTCGGGGGGCAGGCGGCG
>JANLUN010000648.1:0-1921 GCA_031363505.1 Planctomycetota bacterium
GAAGAGTCGCACGATCTCGCGCGGGTCTTCGAGGAACGCATCACGCCGCGCACGCGCATGCTGCACATGTCACACGTCGTCAACTTGACAGGGCAGGTGATGCCCGTGCGCGAAGTGGTCGCGATGGCGCGCGCGCGCGGCATCCCGGTGATCGTCGACGGTGCGCACGCGTTCGCGCACCTCGTGTACCGGCAAGCCGACCTCGACTGCGACTACTACGGCACGAGCCTGCACAAGTGGCTCTTCGCGCCGTTCGGCACGGGCATGCTCTACGTGCGCCGCGAGCGCATCGAGAAGCTCTGGCCGCTGATGGCCGCGACCGACGTTCAGGACAAGGACATCCGCAAGTTCGAGGAGATCGGCACGCACCCGCTGGCGAACTTCCTCGCGATCGCGGACGCGCTGACGTTCCACGAAGGGCTCGGCCCGGATCGCAAGCTCGCGCGGCTGCTCTACCTGCACGACCGCTGGGCGGAGCGCGCCGTCTCGCTACCGCGCACGCGCTTGCACACGAGCCTGAAGCCCGGCCTTGCGACCGGCGTCGCGAACGTCGAGATCGAGGGCGTCGACTCGGTCAAGCTCGCCGATCACCTGTGGACGAAACACCACATCTTCGTCGTCGCGATCCAGCACGCCGATTTCCAAGGCATCCGCGTGTCGCCCGCCGTCTACACGACGCTCGAAGAGGTCGATCGCTTCGCCGACGCGCTCGAGAGCGTGGCGCGCGACGGTCTGCCGGCGTAGATCGAAGCGCGTGCGCATCGGCATCGATTACCTCCCGGCCGTGTCGCACGCGCCCGGTGTCGGCCGCTACACGCGCGAGCTCGTGCGCGCGGTGCTGCAGCTCGACGAGGGCCCCGACCTCGCGCTGCTCGAAGTCGGCCGCGCGACGCGTTCGATCTTCGAACCTGCGCTGGGCGTCGTCGGCGCCGGATCGCGCGTGACGCGCGTGAAGAGCGCGCTGCCGCGCCGCGCCGTGCCGTGGCTCGCGCCGCTCTTCCGCCGCCACGCGGACCTGTGGCTCGGCGGCGTCGACCTCTTTCAGCACGTCGTGCTCCCGACGCTGCCGGTTCTGCGCGCGCCGCAATGCCTGGCGCTGGCGGAGCTCCCGCCGGAAGGTTCCGAGGCCGACGCGCTCCTCCGACGCACGCTCGCGAAGATCGACGGCGTGATCGTCTTCAGCGCGGACTTCAAGGAGCGGGTCATGAGTCTCTACGGCCTCGCGTCGACCCGAGTGCATCGAACGCCCGTCGGGTGCGACCACTGGCGCCGCGAGCTGGCCGAGCGCCCGGAGCCTACGAATCCGCCCACGGTGCTCGTCCTCGGTGCGCTGCGACCCGCGCGCCGGCACGTCGCGATCCTGCGCGCCGTCGAGGCGCTCGCCGCGCGGAAAGTCGAGGTGAAGCTCCTCTTCGTCGGGCGCGCCGGGCCCGCGGCGGACGAGCTGAAGCGCGCCGTCTCGTCGTCGCCCGTGCGCGAGCGCGTGACGTGGCACGAGGACGCGGCCGAAAACGAGCTCCCGCGCATCGTCGGCTCCGCGAGCGTGCTCGTGCACCTCGCCGACGACGAAGGGACCGCGGTGACGCCGCTCGAGGCGTTCGCACTGGGCGTGGCCGTCGTCGCGAGCCCGCTGCCGGCGTTCCAGGAGAGCCTCGGCGGCCTCGCCGCGTGGATCGAAAACGGAGCGGCCGTACGCGAGCCGGCGCGCTTGGCGGACGCGATCGAGCTCGGCCTCTTGAGCGCGGCGCAGCCGGCCCACCGCGACGCGCGCGAGCTCCACGCCCGGAACTTCACGTGGCGCGCGTGCGCGGAAGCCACGGCAGAAGTCTGGCGCCGCGTCGCCGGCTCTTCGTAGGAAAGCTTGCTGTCCCCTTGATGCGCTGGACTCGGCGAGCCATCGTGTCTGCCACTCACAGTTCCG
>JANLUN010000649.1:0-4099 GCA_031363505.1 Planctomycetota bacterium
GAAGAGTCGCAAGTTCTGAGGCGCGAGCGCGCGCTCGATTCCATTCGCCGCGAGTATCGCAGCCGTTCGCGCGGTGCTGTTCAGCCGACGGGCAGCGAAATCGGCTCGACACCGCTCGCCTCGAAGATCCGTTCAGCTTCCTCGAGACGCTGGGCCGCGTCCGCGTCGTGCTCCTCGACTGCGACCAGAATGCTGCCCTTCTGCACGGCCTGGTCGTAGAAGTTCGCTCGCTCGTCGTCGAAGCCGCGCGACATCATCGCGCCGATGAGACCACCAGCGACTGCTCCACCGCCGAGGCCCACGACGAGCGGACCGACGGCGAGCAGCGACAACCCGCCCGTCGCCACGACGGAGACCGCCACCAAACCACCGAGCACGGCGCCGATGACTCCGCCGCTGGCTGCGGCCGCGGGTGCGTGAGTACCAGCGGATTCCTCGTGCTTCACCTTGGGGAACTCGCTGACGGTACACGTCGGACAGATCACCGTGATGTGCGCGCGCTCGAACCCCGCTGCAAGCAGCCGCTCGACGGCGCGGTCCGCGTGTGCGATGTGACTGAACACTCCGACTCGAATGGGCAACTCAGAGTGCTTCGTCATAGAGGGGCTCCGGCTGTGGTCTCTGCACGCGCATGTGTGAAAGCACATGCACAGTAAGACGACCGCAGCGGGTCGACATCGGCAATTGCCCTGAACGCGCTCCCCGGAACTGCCGAGGGCGCGGGCGCGGCGTGCAAGTAGCATGAGCACGGCACGCTATGCGTCTTGACTACAAGAGGCTCCTGTCGGCGCTCGAGACGATCAAGACGCACCACCCGCTTCAGCTCTCGGCGGCGATCTCGTACTACACGTTATTGTCGCTCGCGCCGATCGTGCTGGTCACGGTCGCGCTCACAGGACTCGTGTTTGGGCGCGAAGCCGTGCAAGGCCGAATCGTCGAAGAGATACGCGGCCTGGTCGGCGAGTCGGGCGCGGAGGTGATCCAATCGGTCATTCAGAACGCGTCGCAGCCGGCGTCGGGCTGGCTCTCGCTCGGCATCGGTCTCGTCACGCTTCTGATCGGAGCAACGACCGTGTTCGTCCAGCTGCAGGACGCGCTCGATCAGATCTGGGGTGTCGAAGCAAAGCCCAGGCGCAATGTGATCTGGAGCTTCGTAAAGGAGCGCTTGCTCTCGCTCGCGATGGTTCTCGGCGTCGGATTCCTCCTGCTCGTGTCGCTCGTCGTCAACGCCGGACTCTCCGCGTGGAGTGGCTGGGCCTCGTCGGCGGGGCCCGACGATTTCCCTCTGCTGATGCAGCTCTTGAACACGGTCGTCTCGTTCGCGGTGATCACGCTGCTGTTCGCGATGATCTTCAAGTTCTTACCCGACGTGCGGCTCGCATGGCGCGACGTGTGGTTCGGCGCGATGGTGACGTCGGCACTCTTCACCGGCGGCAAGTACGTGATCGGTCTCTATCTCGGTCGCGCGAGCATCGGATCGGCGTTCGGTGCGGCGGGCTCGGTGGTCGTGCTCCTCGTATGGATCTACTACGCGGCGTTGATTCTCCTGCTCGGCGCTGAGATCACACGGATGCGAGCGTTCAAGCAACGCGCCCGCGCAAAGTCAGGCGCGGGCGCGGTAGATCGTCAGCGAGATATAGAAACTGCAGCGGCTCCCGCCCTCGCTTTCAAAAGCAGCCGCGGAACAAGAAGAAGATGAGCAGCAACGGGATGGGCACTCCCAGCGCCCACAGCAGTACACCCGTACGCACTTTGCCCTGCTCCGCATTGGATGGCGTGACGCGCTGGCCGTGGATCTCCCCGCGCCATCCGCCCGTGGCTCCGCCGCGCTCCTCGATGAACTTCTTGAAGCGTTTTAGATCACCTTCCACGCGCGCGGAAACGAGACCGAGCGCGCTAGCAGCGGTTTCCGCCGCACCTTGCGGTTCGAATTCGAACCGCAAGGTCACGTGCGTCTTGTCCGAACCGATCGGCGCGAACGCGATGCTGCCTGCGTTCTTCGCGCCGGTCGTGCTCCGCCACGTGATCCGCTCGTCAGGAATCTGCTGCACGATGTCCGCGGTCCATTCCACGTCCTTGCCCATCACTTCCGCGCGCCAGAGCAAGCGCTTCTCATCCAGCTGACGGACCTCCTTCACGCCTTCCATGAACGAAGGGAAGTCTTCGAATTGAGTCCACTGGTTGTAGGCAGTGCGCACCGGTACGTCGATGTCGATGCCCTTCTCGATCTGAGTCATAGGTGTTCTCCTTGAGAGATGTGTCGCGTCATGCTTCCGCAATCGAGGTGCCGGTTGCGCTTCAGCGCATATAGGTCAGCGCGTACTCGTTATCGCGTGCGACGCCACGAAGCTCCTGCGCGATTCTTCACACGGGGCAGAGCACAAGCACGCGGTAAGACGACGACTCACTCGCACCGCGGGCTCGGATGACGCGCGTTCTCGCGCGGACATCCGGGTATTCTCCGGCCCCATGAATCCCGACACACGTCCCACCGAGTTCACGCTCGATCCCGCTGACTGGGAGTCGCTTCGCGCGCTCGGTCATCGAATGCTCGACGACATGCTCGACAACCTCGCGAGCCTGCGCGAGCGGCCCGCGTGGCAACCGGTGCCCGCGTCCGTGCGGGCGACGTTCGACGAACCGCTGCCGCGATCCGCGACGAACGAGACGGCTGTCTACGAGCAGTTCGTCGCGAACGTGCTCCCCTACGCGAACGGCAACAGGCATCCGCGCTTCTGGGGTTGGGTGCAAGGCAACGGAACTCCGCTCGCGATGCTCGCGGACATGCTCGCGTCGGGACTGAATCCGCACATGGCGGGCTTTCACCAAGCGCCTGCGCTCGTCGAGCACCAAGTGCTCGCGTGGCTCGCCGAGATCGTCGGCATGCCGCGCAGCGCGAGCGGAATCCTCGTCAGCGGCGGCACGATGGCGAACATCGTCGGCATCGCGGTCGCGCGACATGTGAAAGCGGGCTTCGACGTGAATGCGGAAGGACTGCAGAGCAATCACCATCCGATGCTCACGATCTACTGCAGCTCCGAGACACACGGTTGGGCGCCGCGGTGCATGAAGCTTCTGGGGCTGGGCGATCGCGCTCTGCGCCGCGTCGCGGTGGATTCCGCGGGACGCATTCGAATCGATGCGTTGCGGGAGGCGATCGCGCGCGACCGGCGCGACGGACACCGACCGATCTGCGTCATCGGAACGGCGGGGACCGTCAACACGGGCGCGGTCGACGACCTGCGCGCGCTGGCCGACCTGTGTCGCGCCGAAGACTTGTGGTTCCACATCGATGGAGCGTTCGGCGCACTCGCGCGCCTGTCGCCGACGGCGCGCGACACGCTGCAGGGCATGGAGCTCGCCGACTCGCTCGCGTTCGATCTTCACAAGTGGATGTACCAGCCGTTCGAAGTCGCCTGCGCGATCATCCGTGACGGCGCGGCGCACCGCGAGGCGTTCGCCATCAGCGCGAGCTATCTCGCAGAGACCTCGCGCGGCGTGAGCGCGGGCGGACTGCCGTTCGCCGAACGCGGCGTCGAGCTGACGCGCAACTTCAAGGCGCTCAAGGTGTGGATGTCGCTCAAGGCGCACGGCATCGATGCGTTCGCACGCGTCATCGATCAAAACGTTCGCCAAGCGCGACACTTGCAAGCGCTCGTCGAGGCGCACGACGAGCTCGAGCTGCTCGCACCCGTCGCGCTCAACGTCGTCTGCTTCCGCTTCGCGCCGCGCGGCGTCGCCGAGGAAGTACTCGATCGGGTCAACCGCGAGTTGCTCCTGCGGATCCAGGAATCGGGCTTCGCAGTTCCGTCCTCCACCGAGCTCGCGGGTAGATTCGCCTTGCGCGTCGCGATCACGAACCACCGCAGTCGATTCGACGACTTCGATGGGTTCGTGCGCGAGGTCGTTGCGCACGCTCGCGAGATCTACGTAGAGCTCGGCGCGTCCGCGCCGTCTACCTGAACTGCCGAACGTCGCACCCTGGATTACCGGCATCCGCCGATCGAGCAGCGCTGCGCAGAGCGCCTACGGTCTCTCCAGGAGAGACCGATGTTCGTACTCACACTGCTCTTGCTCGTGTCCGCGCATGCGCCGCGCG
>JANLUN010000656.1:0-6760 GCA_031363505.1 Planctomycetota bacterium
CATCGCCCGCATCCAGGCCGTCGCGCGTCACACCGTCGAAACCGAAGGCGTCCCCGGTCTTGCGATCGCGGTCTTCCATGAAGGAGAGATGCTCGTCGCCCAGGGCTGGGGCTACGGCGATCCAGAGCGACGCCTTGTCGCAAGCAAGGACATGCTGTTCCCCATCGCCACGGTCGGCCGTCAGTTGACCGCCGCCGCGATCCTGCAACTCAGCGAGCAGCACAAGCTCGACCTCGACGATCCGCTCGAGCGCTGGCTGCCGAACGCCGTGAAGCCCGGTAGCGGCATCCTTTTGAAGCACGTGCTCGCCGGCACGTCCGGCATTGCCGGCCCCAGTGCTTGGCTGAAGGACAAGCCCGAGTTCCTGAACCAGTCGGTCAAGACCGACGAGTTCTTGGCGATGTTCAAAGACATGCCGCTCGAGTTCGCACCGGGGACGAACTTCTCGCTCGAGAGCTCCGGCTACGCGCTGCTGACCGCCGTCGTCGCGAAGGCGTCGGGCGAGTCGTACGCTGACTACGTGTCGCACGACGTCTGCGAGCCGCTCGGCCTCGAGCGCGTCCAAGTTTGTCCGCCCGAGCGTCGCGCGATCGGCTACGCCGGCGATTGCGAACATTCCGCGGGCGAGGGCGAGTTCGATCTACCGCTCGCCGCCGACGCTGCCGGTTTCGGCTATCACTGGTGCGCATCGGTCGTCGACCTCGTTCGATTCACACGCGGCCTGCTCGATCGTTCGCTGCTCGAGGAGAGCTCGATCCGTTCGATGACGACGGCGGTCGAGCTCGCGAACGGTCGCTCGACGGGCCACGGATACGCGCTCGCGGTCGAGACGATCGAGGGTCTGCGCGCCTTCTCACACACCGGCGGCAGCGGCGGCTTCCGCGTGCGCACGGCGCACTACATCGAGCCGGATCTGACGATCGTCGTCCTCGCCAACTGCCACGGCGCACCGGTCGAGGCCGTGGAACGCGAAGTCGCGGCCGCGATCCTGGGCTGGGCGCCCCGCGTGATGGCGGAGGTGCCGCTCGAAGCCGCCCAGCTCGAGCGTTATTGCGGGACGTACCAGCTGGCCACGACGCGCGTGCGCATCTTCGCGGCCGACGGACGACTGCGCTTCGAAGGCAACGAGCCGGGCTTCGCGCTCCTCTACCAGGGTCGACACGTGTTCGTGTCGGCGGCGGAGAAGTCCGTGTCGGTCAAGTTCCAGTTCGAGAACGATCGCGTCGCCTCGTTCACGCTGACACGCGGCGGTTTCGAGTCGACTGCCCGCCGGATGGAGTGATCCGCGCGCGCGGCGGCGTCACTTCTTCGAGGCCAGCTCCTCGAGCAGCGTCATCACGGCCTTGTCCAACGCTTCGTCGCGCACGTCGCGGTAGCGGATCACGCCGTTCGCATCGATGACGTAGATCGTCGGCCAACCTTGGACGTTCCACTTCGTCGCGAGCTTGCCGCTGGTCGACTCGTCGACCACCTGCCTCCAGGTGATCTCGTTCTTGACCAGGAGCGGCTTCAGCTCATCGGCCTTGCCGTCGCTGTTGATTCCGATCAGGGCGAAGGGCTGGTTTTCGTGGCGCTTCACGAGCGCCTTTTCGTGCGGCAGCATCGCACGACAAGGGCCTCACCAGAATCCCCAGAAGATGACGGCTAAGACCTTTCCGCGGTAGTCCGACAGCTTGTACGCCGCGCCGTTCTGGTCCACCGCGTCGAAGTCCGGCGCGACCATCCCGACTTGCAGGTGGTCGAGCTCGTACAGACTGCGCTCGGCGACCGCTCCGTACGTGCTCCCGCGCGCGGTCCGAACGTCGCGATAGTCCACTTCCAGCCAGCTGAAAAGCTCCTTGGCCTCGCGCAGCTTGGCCGGGTCGCCGACGGATCCGAGCGCGATCGACGCGAGCGCGTACAGCGCGCTGGCCTTGACCGCTGCGTGCGGCGATCCGTCGAGCAGCTTGTTCAGCACAGACTCGCGAACCGCGGACGGCACGCCGCCCAACTTGGGCGCGAGCTCTTCGAGCTTCGGAGACTGGAGATGCTCGGCCAGGAGCACGTCGAGCGCACGCTGCGAACTCTCCTTGTCGACGGTGCCTGCAACTTCGATGACCCACAGCCAGGCACTCGCCGCCGTGTCGGTGCCGCGCGCGCTGAGCGCGAGATCGCGGAACTCTCCGATGTATTCCTTGCCCGGACGGAGTTTGAGCGCCTCCGCGCGCGCTTCGTCGGTCTGCGCCGCGCTGTACGCCCGGTAGGCCTTGCCCTCTTGCTCGTCGAAACGTTTGACGAGCGCGTCGAGCTTGTCCGCGGGGGTTTGAGCCGCTTGCTGCGAGCCGCCCGGCGTCGAAGTCTGCGCCGCGTTCTGCGCGCTGGCCGACGCGAAAGCGACCGTGCCACACAAGCACGCGACGAGACCGACACCCGACACGCGCATCCCGACCCGATGAATCGTTGCGATCATGACAACTCCCTGCGTTGGTGCCACTGGGCGCGGCTCGACGCGCCTGGAAAGCGGAGCCCGAGTGTACTCGGTCGACCAACGGGCGCAGCCGGCGGTCCGCACTGCCTGCGTAAGAAGTCGCCGGCCGGGAACGCTCGAAAACACAGCGAGCCCCGCTCGGTCAGGAGCAGGGCTCGCGCGGGGAATCTCTTGAGCGACGGGTCTCAGTTGCAGATCGCGACCGACTCGTCGTGAGCGAAGCGCACGACACCCGGTCCGTCCCGTCTCACGCGCATCGCGGGGAAGGCGGCCAGCGCGTACGGCAGCGTGCGCCGCGCTTCGACCTCACAGCTGCGACCTGGACGCACGAGCGACGTGGTGATCTTGAGGGACTGATTGTTCTCGGTGTGCTCGATCGCGTCGATCGACGCCACGTAGCCGGTCGTCGGCTTCAGTCCCGCGCTGTACAGCACGACCCACTCGTGCCCGAAGTCGACACCGAGCGCGCGCTGTCCGAAGTACGTCTCGAACTCTTCACGCGACTTGAAGACGCGCTCCGTCGCATGCGCAGCCCAGCCACCCGCTTCGACTTCGACGGGACGCGCCGGAAGGGTGGTGGCGCCGGGGTTCTCCGGCAACGCGGCGGAGAGGAGCAACGGGAGGATCGGGGCCAGGAGGTGAAGGGCGAGTTTCATGGCAGGAGCTTTCATCAGGAGTCTCGGGGACGTGTGTCCGACCCTGGTGCCAGGGGCGAGCGCTGCTCCGGCGAAGTCCGCCGCACGAAAAAAGACGCGCGAGTTCGGAAAGTCGGGCAAAGCCTGGAAGGAAGGGTTGTGCCGCGCCCAGCGCGGCGCTCACGCCTCGTCCGATTCCAGGATTCTCCCACCATGCGCACCTCACTGATCTGCCTGGCCGCGTCCACATTGACCGTCTCCGCGCACGCCCAGCTCTACCACGCCTACCGGCGCGTCGCGGGCGGCTGCACACCCAAGACCGCGATCGAGTTCATCGCGCCGATGCCGACGGAGGAGATCCCGGTCATCCACATGCCGCCGCAGCCCAAGTCCTGGCACGTGATCCTCGAGGTCGCGGTCGAGCAGGTGCCGGGCCAAACCACGCCCGTGCGCGAGTTCCACTACATGCCCTCGCCAGGCCTCGCCGTTGCTCCCGCGACCGACGTCAACGGCGACGCGGTGGTCGGCGACGCGCATCCGGGAATCCCGGGCCTCGTGCTGACGATGAACGACGATCTGTTCGTCAACGGGACGTTGCTCCCCGCGGGCACGAACTTGGCGAGCTTCTTCGAGATGATCGGCAGCGAGATCGAGCACGGCGGCGATCAGACGACGATGCTGTCGTGGGTCGTGACGCCGCAATTCCAAATCATCGACATCGACGGCTCGATGAGCACGACGCTGACGGCGACGATCAACAACCAGACCGACACGGTCCTCGCGCGCCACGGCATCGATCCCAAGTACGCGCCGTGCAGCATCCCGAGCACGCCGACCGTCTCGATCTTCGCGCCCGATTGGATCAGCACGGTCGACAGCATGGTCAACCCGGGCGATCACAACACGCCGTTCTTCGTCGGCGTCGAAGTGCGCATCCCGTGCTGGTTCAACCCGGCGACGGTTCCGCCCACGCCGACGCCGCTCGATCCGATACCGGGCCCCGGTCCGGGGATGCTCGCGTTCACGGGCAACTTCCCGCTCGTCGCCGGTCCGGGCGCGAACCCCGCCTTCCCGACGCTCGACGTGCGTTTCAGCGACCAGTACTTCGATTTCGCCACCGGATCGATGGTCCCCGGCGGGGTGATCACGGGCGGTACGTGCGCCACGATCTGGGGCGCGACCGGTGGCAACCTGGCGTTCGCGTTCGAGCAGTCGAGCATCGATTCGTGGTACGGGGTCGACGGCATCCCGAACCTGGCGCCCGTTCTGGCCGACGATCAGATCATCTACCGTTTCACGATGATCGCGGACGGGACGATCTTCGACACGGATGCCCTGCCGAACGAGATGATGATCACCGCCACGATCGAGACCGAGTGCAACCTGTACTCGATCACGAACGTGCGCGTGAAGCACCGCCCGCTCGTCACGACGCCTGATCCGGGTCCGTGACGGTCGAGCGGCCCGCCGCAGTCGCTAGACTGCGCCGGGCATGTCGATTCCCTGGGAGACCTTCCTTGCGCGCTACCGTCCGCTCGCGCGCAACATGGCCCTGGGGATCACGGGCCGAGCGGAAGATGCGGAGGACCGCGTGCAGGAGGCAGCCAGTGTGCTCGCGACCGCGGTGCAACGCGACGGCCAGCGCTTCGAGAGCCTCGAACACGCGCGCAACTACTTCCTCGCCACCGTGCGCAATCTGGCGCTGAAAGCACGCGAGCGAACGATCCCGATGCAGACCTTGGACGACACCGCGCTCGAGCTACCCGTCGCCGGAGACGTCGAGCGTGAGATCCGCGATCGGCAGATGGCGCTGCAGCGAGCGCTGGGCGAGCTACCAGACGACGACCAGGAGCTCGTGCGACGCCGCTTCCTCGATCACCAGACGCTGCGCGAGATCTCGGCTGCCACCGGGACTTCGATCTCGACGCTGCATTCGCGCGAACGGGCGATCCTCGATCGCCTGCGGCGCATCATGGAACGACAGGAGGGACGCGGATGAGCTGCGCCGATCCGATTCACGATGTCCTTCCGCGCCTCGCGGTCGGCGAGCTCGATGCTCCCGCCAGCCAGGCTGCCCTGGAACACGTCGAGCGCTGCACCGAGTGCTCGCGCGAGCTCGACTTCTTGGCCGACCTGCTGGTCGCTGCCGAGAAAGCTCCTGAGGTCCAACGCGCGCGGCCGCGCCGCATCGCGCTGTGGATCGCGGGTCTGGCGGCGGCGGCAGCACTGGTCCTTTACCTGGCCCGCGACGCGCGTTCGACGCTGACCATCGACCGCTCGATCCCGCGCTTCGTCGAGGCCGACCTGCGCGCACCCGACGATCCGCTCGCGCGAGCGTTCACGCAGGCCATGGCGCCCTACGCGCGCGGCGACTTCGTCGGCGCGGTGGTCTCGCTGTCGGAGTTCTTGAAAGCGCATCCGGACCACGGACCCGCGCGGTTCTACCGCGGCGTCGCGGAACAAGAGAGCGGCGATCGCGCGAGCGCAGCCGAGGACTTCACGGCGGTCGGTGCCGCGAGCACGGCGTATCTGGGCGAGCACGCGCGCTGGCGGCTAGCCAATCTCTTCCTACTGGAGGGCCGGGGGGACGAAGCCGCGGCGATCTTGCGCGAGCTGCGCGACGCGCGCGGTGAGTTCGCACCCAACGCGGCGCGACTGCTCGACGCGCTCGATTGATGCTGCGTGCAATGTGGAGACTGTGCGCTGCGCTGATCCTGTTCCTCTGGCTCGCGCCGAGCGCGACGCCCCAGTCTCCGGCGCGCATGTCGCGCGACGAGTTCGAAGCGCTGCTCGATCGGCGCGACGCGGATGCGCTGCTCGCCTTCGCGCACGAGTACCCGCTGAGCCTCGGTGATCAGGCGCGGGGCCTCCTCGTGCGCGTGTGCGACAGTCGCAGCGCCGGGGATGCAGCACGCACCCGGAAGCTCGAGGTCGCGGCCCGGTTCTGTGCCGACACGCTTGCGACCGGCGCGATCCCCGAGTGGCTGCGCGGCATCGCGAGTTGGACTGACGAAGAGCACGCCCGCTGGAGGAGCGCACGCGACGAGATCCTCGCGCTCGCGACGGACTCCGAGGCGCTCCGACTCGACGCAGCACCGGCACGGATCGACGCGCTGCGCCACAGCGTTCCGAATGGAGGCTGGCCGCTGTGCCAGTCGGCGCTCGTCAAGCTCGCGAACGCGCTGTTCTCCGCGGAGCAGCGCCCGTCCGCGGTCGTGCTCGTGAACGCGCTGGTCGCCGACGCCAAGCAGCTCGCTCAAGGCGAGTACCTGTTATGGGGCGAGCGCTGGCTCGGCGAAATCGCCTGGATGGAAAGCCAGCTCGCCGCCGCGCGCGATCACTACGCACGGGCGCTCTCCGCCGCACGCGATCTCGGCGACGACGTGGCCGCCGGAGAAGCGCTGTGCACGTTGGCATCGATCCTGCTCTCGCTCGGCGACACCGAGGCTGCGATCGCGAGCACGGACGAAGCCGAACGCCTGGCGCGCGCCGTCCCGGACGCGCTGCTCTTGCGCCGCGCGCTCCACATGCGTGCTTCGGCGCTGACCGAGATCGGCGAGCTGCAAGCCGCGCTCGATCTCTTGTCGGGACCCGAGCTCGGAGCGCGCGAGCCGGTCGCCGACGAACTCCAGGTCAGGCTCGACATCCTGCACAGCAA